>NZ_RZQG01000225.1:0-7594 GCF_003998635.1 Mesorhizobium sp. M7D.F.Ca.US.004.03.1.1 | reverse complement strand
AACCGGCCCGGCGCCCGCTTCGGGCCGCAGGCGATTCGCCGCGCCTCGGCGATCCTCGACAACGACCCGCAATATCCGTTCTCACGCGATCTGTTCGAGCATCTGGCGGTCGTCGACTATGGCGATTGCCTGCTCGACTCGGGCAACCACCAGAAGACGCCCGGCACGATCGAGCGCGAAGCGGCGAAGATCCTCAAATCCGGCGCCTTCCTGCTGACGCTCGGCGGCGACCATTTCGTCACCTGGCCGCTGCTCAAGGCGCATGCCGCCATCCATGGGCCGCTCGCTTTGGTGCAATTCGACGCCCATCAGGATACCTGGCCGGACGACGGCAAGCGCATCGACCACGGATCCTTCGTCGGCCGCGCCGTCAAGGAAGGCATCATCGATCCCGACCGGTCGATCCAGATCGGCATCCGCACCCATGCGCCCGACACGTTCGGCATCAAGATCCTCTACGGTCATGAAATCGAGGAGATGCGGGCGTCCGACATCGCCTACGCCATCGTCGACCGCACCGGCGGCAAGAAGACCTATCTCACCTTCGACATCGACTGCCTCGATCCGGCCTATGCGCCGGGAACCGGCACGCCGGTTGCCGGCGGGCCGTCCTCGGCGAAGATCCTTTCGACGCTGCGCCAGCTCAACCAGATCGATATTGTCGGCGCCGATGTCGTAGAGGTTGCGCCGGCCTATGATCACGCCGATATAACGGCGATCGCCGGCTCCATGGTGGCCATGCAATATCTCGGCCTGCTGGCGGAGCGAAAGGCACGGCTTGAAGAGCTGAACAACGGCCATCACAACGGTGCCGCAGTGAACCACGGTAACGGCATATAGTCCTAGAATATCAGGGAATTTGATCAATCCATGAAACCGAAAATCTTCATCGACGGCGAACACGGCACCACCGGCCTGCAGATCCGGGCGCTGCTTGCCGAGCGCGGCGACCTGGAAATCATCTCGGTTCCCGCCGAGCGCCGCAAGGAAACGGCGGCGCGCGCCGAGCTCCTCAATGCCGCCGATGTCGCGATCCTGTGCCTGCCCGACGATGCGGCGAAGGAAAGCGTCTCGCTGATCGCCAACGACACCACCAAGGTCATCGATGCGTCGACCGCGCATCGCGTGGCGGAAGGCTGGGCGTATGGTTTCGCCGAGATGGACAAGACGCAGGCGAAGACGATTGCCTCGGCAAAACGCGTCGCCAACCCCGGCTGCTGGCCGCAAGGACCGATCGCAACGCTGCGGCCGCTGGTCACCGCCGGCCTGCTGCCGGCGGATTTCCCGATCACCGTCAACGGCATTTCGGGCTATTCGGGCGGCGGACGGCCGATGATCGAGGACTATGTCGCCAAGGGCGAGGACGCCTCGGAATTCCTGCCCTACGGCCTTACCCTGCAGCACAAGCACGTGCCGGAATTGAGGGCCTATGCCAGGCTGTCGCATGATCCGATCATGCAGCCGGCGGTCGGCAATTTCGCGCAAGGTATGATCACCGTCGTGCCGTTGCAGCTTGGTGGCCTCGACCATGTGCCGACCGGTGCGGAACTGCATGCGGCGATTGCCGACCATTTCGCCACCATCAAGGGCGGCGTGGTCGAGGTGGCGCCCTACGCGCATTCGGAGCGGATGCCGGAGATCGATCCGGAGATCTACAACGGCACCAACCGGATGAAGGTCTATGTCTTCGCCAACGACAAACGGGCGCAGGCCCTGCTGCTGGCGGTCTATGACAATCTCGGCAAGGGCGCCTCGGGCGCTGCCGTCCAGAACATGGACCTGATGCTCGGCCTCTGATGGACGCGCCAGCCTTTCCAGTGCGCTGGAAGGTCAGCGCGCCCGAACTCATTGCCGAGACCTTTTCGAGCCGCATCTGGAAGGTTTTGCGCGAAGACGGCTCGCCGGCGATCGTCAAGGCACTCCAGCCTTTCGATGATATCGCCGACGAGTTGCGCGGAGAGCATTACCTCGCCTGGCGGCGCGGCGAAGGCGCGGTGCGCCTGCTCGGTCGCGACGACCACAGCATGCTGCTCGAATATGCCGGTGAAACTCTTCTGCAGCAGGTGCTCGACGAACAGGGCGACTTTGCGGCGACCGCAATTGCGGCCGACGTGATGGCAAAACTGTTTTCGCCTGGGAAAGACCCCTTCCCGCCCGATCTTCAACCGCTGAGGGAACGGTTCGCCAGCCTGTTCAGGAAAGCCGCATCCGATCGCGACGCCGGCCATGACAGCCTCTATGTCGAGGCCGCCGTCGTTGCCGATCGGTTGCTGGCCAATCCGCATGATATCAGGCCCCTGCATGGCGACCTGCATCACGAAAACATCCTGCACGGGCCGCGCGGCTGGCTGGCGATCGATCCGAAGGGCGTTCTCGGCGACCCCGGCTTCGACGCCGCGAACATGTTCTACAACCCGCTCGACCGCGATGAACTTTGCCTCGATCCGGAGCGAACAGCACATATGGCGGAAGTCTTTGCCAGAACACTGGGCCAGACACCACCAGCCATCCTCGATCATGCCATCGCCTATGGGTGCCTGTCGGCGTCCTGGCATCATGAGGACGGCAACGCGGTCGAGGAGAATCGCGAATTGTCGATCGCCGGGGCGATCCGGGCGGTGCGGGCAAGCTTCTGATCGCACGGGGCAACGGCGCGGTGCTAACCGCTTGTTCACCACAATGGGCTACTGACTGGTCTCGGCTCCACTTCGGGATTTGTCATGGTCAGCGCGATTTCGGGTTCCTCACCGGCAACCCAGTATTCCTCGTCCAGTTCGTCGAGCAATGCAGCCCAGGAGGCCGCGCTCGAAAAGCAGATTCAGGATTTGGAAGACCAGGCCAAGGCCATCAAGGATCAGGTCAAGGCCGCCCAGGTGCAGCAGGATATCGCCGTGGCCCAAGCCAAGCTCGATGCGCTCAAGGCCGCCGACAAGGCAGCCAAGGCCGATCAGGGGCAGTCTGCACCATCCGCCGCAGCGTTGCGTCAGGCGGAGTTCGACGGCGAGAAGACGACATCGTCAAACGAATTTTGGATGTAACTGGCGAATTCTGGATGTAACTGGCCGATCGGCTCGGGATCAGCTCCTGAGCGCGATATCGTGCGGCAAGGGATAGGCGCCCTTGGTGCCGCGCCAATGCGCTGATGCAAAGCCCAGCACGATCAGTGCAAAGGCTTGATGGGTCAGCGCCATATGCAGCGGCACATGCATCAGCAGCGTGCCGATGCCGATCGAGGCCTGCACCAGCACCAGCAGAAACAGCAACGTCGCGCGCCGCGCATGCGTTGAGCCTGGCAGCCGCCGGCGCGTGGCGATCATGTGCCACAAGGCCACGATGAACACCGTATAGGCGCCGAGCCGATGGATGAACTGCACCGTCTTCGGGCTTTCGAAGAAGTTGCGCCATGCCGGCTCGAGGATCAGCAGATCGCCAGGGATGATCTTGCCATCCATCAACGGCCAGGTGTTGTAGCTCAAGCCGGCGTCGAGCCCGGCGACCAGGCCTCCGAGATAGATCTGGATCAGCGCCAGCAGCACGATGAAGCCAGCCAGCCTCTGCGTCGACCGATCGGCGGCGGGTTCGGAATGCGGCGCCAGTCCGCGCGCGACCACCATGGTCGCGGTGAAGATCAGCGCCGCGAGTGTCAGGTGGGTCGCCAGCCGGTACTGGCTGACGGAGACCCGGTCGACCAGACCGGAGGCCACCATCCACCAGCCGATGGCGCCCTGCAGGCCGCCGAGCAAGAGAATGCCCACGAGTTTCGGTCCCAGGCCGCGCTCGACGCGGCGCGTCGCCCAGAAGAACAGCAGCGGCAGGGCAAAGACCAGGCCGACGCTGCGCGCCAGGATGCGGTGCGCCCATTCCCACCAGAAGATCGACTTGAAGGCCTCGATGCTCATGCCCTTGTTGAGCTCGGCATATTGCGGGATCTGCTGATAGAGCTGGAATTCCTCTTGCCACTCGGCGTCGTTGAGCGGCGGTATCACGCCGTGGATCGGCTTCCACTCCGTAATCGACAGGCCGGAATCGGTTAGCCTCGTGGCGCCGCCGACCAGCACCAGCGCAAACAGCACCAGAAGCACCACATAGAGCCAGCCGCGCAGCAGCGCCCGGTTATGCAGGTCGCGGTCGCGGGCGACGTATGGCGCGGCAGCTGATATGGCAGCCATGATCTTGTCCCGGCAGGTTGGTTTGGCGGATTGGTGGACCATCGCACCCGTGCTGGCAAGGCCATGCGGCGCGGCACGCCGTCGCGCCGCGCCTCACCGGTTGCACAGCTTCGCGTCAAGGCCTATGCGGGGCAACAGCCCTTGAGCTTGCCGGGCCGCCTGTGCGAATTGCCGGCATGCTCGACCAGGAGACCAACCATGCCCCTGCGCCTGAAAAAGCTGATCGGAATGTTCCTGCTGGTGGCGCTGGTCATCATCTATGCGCTGGTCGCATCGATCTTCGCGGTCGCCCGGCTGTCGGAATCGGGCCCGTGGGTGCATTTCCTGTTCTTCCTGCTCAGCGGCCTGCTCTGGGTGCTGCCGGCGATGGGCATCATCAAATGGCTGATGCTGGAGCCACGGACCAAGCGCTAGGCGGAACCCGACCCCATCAGATGGTAACGACCATCTTGCCGGCATTGGCGAGCGGCGTCGTCACGCCCGACAGCATGGTGCGGATATGGGCAAGGCTCTGGTAGCGGCCGTTGACTGAAATGCGCGGCAAGGCATGCAGGAAGCCGGCATGCTCGGCACGCAGCACACCGTGGCGCGTCGTCACGGCGGAGGTGTAGCCGGCGTCGCGGGCAAAGCCCACCTCGCGGCAGCCGACAGCGCTGGCATAACCATAGGGGTAGGCGAAATGGCTGGGCTTCTCGCCCAGTTCGGCCTGCAACATGCCGCGCACGGCGCCGATCTCGTGCCGGGCACCGGTTTCGGAAAGCCGCTTCAGATTGCTGTGGTTGATCGTGTGGGCGCCGATCGTCACCAGCGGATGCGCGGCCATGCCGCGGATCTCGTCCCAACTCATCAATGTGCGCAATCGCGGGCCGTCGGCGTCGATGCCATTTGAGCGAGCCAGATCGCGCAACACCGCCTGCAGGTCCTCCTCGCGGACTTCGGAGGTGAGATAGGCGTGCAGGCGTGCATTGGCCTGCAGTTTCTTCGCAGGTGTCGAGCAATCGATCGTCAGGGGACCATTCGGTCGCGTCAGAGTGAGGCTATCGCGCGCTTTGACGATATCCTCGACCACATCCCACCACAGGTCGGCCGTGCCGTTGATCAGCCCCGGCGCTACATAGATGGTGATCGGCGCGCCGTGCTTCTCCAGCACCGGCAGCGCCTCGGTCATGTTGTCGCGATAAGCGTCGTCGGCGGTGATGGTGGCAAACTCGCCGCCCTTGCCGCCTGCCTTGATGCGCTCAACGGCTTCGTCCATGGAGACAAAGGCATAACCATGCGCCTTCATGTCGGCGATCATGGCATCGAGGAAACCGGGAGCAATGTTGAGATGCCGGTTGACGCTGTCGGGCCTTTCCGGCGTCGCGGTAACGCGATGCAGCATCAGGATGGCGCCGATGCCGCCGATGAATGGTTTGGCCAGCGGTGCGAGACCGGTATAGCGGGCGACGTTCAGCGCCAGTTTCCGGATTGCCTCCCCGCCGTCGATCATTCATTCACCTTTTGCGCCTAGGCTGATCCAAGCACGGAATGCGCCTACGCGAACCCCCAAATCGCGATCAATACGCCCTAAGGATTGAGGTATGGTTGACGCTGCAGCGTCATTTGACGGCAATCGGCTTGCGGCGACCGAGGCGTCGTCGCGCGCCTTGCCACGGAACCATGCCGGCCTGTCGATTTCAGTGGCGTCCACGGACGGACTGGTGGCCTATGCCGAGTTCTGCCGCTCGGCCCTGTTTGCACCGCCGCAGAGTGCTGCCTGGATCCTGAGCTGGGCTGCCGAGGTCCGACCGGATCTGCTCGTTGCGACACTGAGCACCGAAGGCAAGCCGGTTTTCTCGTTGGCCCTGGAGGTCACCGCCAGCGGTCCGTTCCGCGTCGCCCGCTTAATGGGTGGCCGCCACGCCAATGGCAACTTCGTCGCCGCGGATCCGCACTGGCTGGCCAGATCAGATGTTCCGGCCATCCGAGCGATGCTGACGGCCATCGCCAAGGCACGTCCGGACATCGATCTCGTCGCACTGGAACGATTGCTGCCCGATCTCGACGGCGTCGCCAATCCCCTAGGCGCGCTTGACCATTTTGCCAGCCCCAATCTGTCGCTGGCCGTTGACCTCGACGGCGGCTTCGATGCGCTGCTTTCTCGCGCCAGCGGCAAACGCAAGCGCAAGAAGCACCGTTCGCAGACACGCAAGTTCGAAGCCGTCGGCAGTCATCGCCGCATCGAAGCCAGAACCGCCGACGAGGCGAACAGGCTGCTCGACGCCTTTTTCGAGATGAAGGAATTCCGCTTCCGCAAGATGGGCATCGCCAACGTCTTCGGCGACAGGCAGGTGCGCGGCTTCTTCCGCGCGCTGTTTTCGCAAGCGCTTGCCGAGGACGAGCCCTCCTTCATGCTGCACGGGCTCGAGGTTGCCGGCAAGCTGCGCGCCATCACCGGGTCGAGCCGTTCAGGCAAGCGACTGATCTGCGAGTTCGGCGCGATCGCCGAGGACGATCTCGGCCACACCAGCCCCGGCGATTTCCTGTTCTTCGACAACATCCAGGAAGCCTGCGAGGCCGGTTTCAAGGTCTATGATTTCTCGGTCGGCGACGAGCCTTACAAGCGGCTGTGGTGTGATATCGAAACCCGGCATTTCGAAGTGCTGATACCGCTGACCCTGAAGGGCCGCGTGCTGGCGCTGGCGCTTCGGCAAGGCACAGGGCTCAAGGCCTTCATCAAGAACAGCCCGACGATCTGGAAGCTGACCAAGATGCTGCGCCGCAGGGCGGCCGGACAGGCAGCGCCCGCCGAAGACGATAGCTAAGGCCATGAAGCCGACCATCCGCACACTGTCGCTGCAGGAGCTGGCGGTTCTCGTCGACTGGGCGGCCGCAGAAGGCTGGAACCCAGGCCTTGAAGACGCGGCGATGTTCCAGGCCGCGGACCCGGAAGGCTTCATCGGCGCCTTTGTCGGCAACGAAATGGTCGCCGCAGTGTCGGCAGTGGCCTATGGAAGCGAGTTCGGTTTCATCGGCCTCTACATCTGCCGGCCGGACATGCGCGGCAAAGGCTACGGCAAGGCGGTGTGGAACGCTGGGATGACGAGACTTGCCGGCCGCACTATCGGCCTCGACGGCGTCGCCGAGCAGCAGGCCAATTACCGGAGCAAGGGCTTCAGGCCGGCTTACGAGACCATCCGCTACAGCGGGCGCACGGCAGGCCCGGCGGTCAACGCCGACGGACTGAGGACAGTGACGACTGAGCTCGTGCCCGACATCATCGCCTATGACACGCATTGTTTTCCGGGACCGCGGCGGGCGTTCCTGCATCGATGGCTGCAGGCACCGCATCACGGGCTGGCGGCGATCAGTTCACGCGGCACCACCGGCTACGCCGTGGCGCGGCCGTGCCGTTCCGGCTTCAAGATCGGCCCGCTGTTTGCCGA
>NZ_RZQG01000224.1:0-7594 GCF_003998635.1 Mesorhizobium sp. M7D.F.Ca.US.004.03.1.1 | reverse complement strand
AGCGGGCCTGCATTTCACGCCGGAGCTTTTTGCAGCGCTTGACGCCAAGGGCATCGAACGCCGCTTCGTCACCTTGCATGTCGGCGCCGGCACGTTCCTGCCGGTGAAGGCGGACGACACCGCCGACCACAAGATGCATGCCGAGACCGGTTCGGTCAGCCGAGAAACCGCGGATGCGCTCAATGCGGCGAAGGCGAAGGGCGGGCGCATCGTTGCTGTCGGCACGACCTCGCTGCGGCTGCTGGAGAGTGCGGCGCGTGAGGACGGCACTCTGCTTGCATGGTCCGGCCCGACCGATATCTTCATCACGCCCGGCTACCGCTTTCGCACCGCCGACATGCTGATGACCAATTTCCACCTGCCGCGCTCGACACTGTTCATGCTGGTTTCGGCCTTCAGCGGCCTCGAGACGATGCGCGCGGCCTATGCGCATGCCATCGAGAACCGCTACAGATTCTATTCCTATGGCGACGCAAGCCTGCTTTTCCGAGCGGAGACGAGCGATGGACAGTCGCTCGACAAGCAGGCACCGGGCGCCCCGGTCCACGACAAGGAATTCAATGGCTAAGCCGTTCAGCTTCAAGGTTCTGGCGACTGACGGTAAGGCGCGGCGCGGTGTGATCGACATGCCGCGTGGCGAAATCCGCACGCCGGCCTTCATGCCGGTCGGCACCGGCGGCACCGTCAAGGCCATGTATATGGACCAGGTGCGCGGTGTCGGCGCCGACATCATCCTGGGCAACACCTACCATCTGATGCTGCGGCCTGGCGCCGAGCGCGTGGCGCGGCTCGGCGGCCTGCATGAATTCGCCCGCTGGCCGCATCCGATCCTGACCGACAGCGGCGGGTTCCAGGTGATGTCGCTGTCGAAGCTGAGAAAGCTGACTGAAAAGGGCGTCACCTTCCGCTCGCACATAGACGGCGCCGCCTACGAGATGTCGCCGGAACGCTCGATCGAGATCCAGGGGCTGCTCGATTCCGACATCCAGATGCAGCTCGACGAATGCACGGCGCTGCCGGCCGAGATGAAGGAGATCGAGCGCGCCATGGAGTTGTCGCTGCGCTGGGCCGAGCGCTGCAAGACGGCGTTCGGCGACCAGCCGGGCAAGGCGATGTTCGGCATCGTGCAAGGCGGTGACAATGCAGCACTGCGGATGCGTTCGGCGCAGGCGCTGAGCGCAATGGAGTTGAAAGGCTACGCCGTTGGCGGCCTTGCCGTCGGCGAGCCGCAAGCCGTGATGCTCGAAATGCTCGACATCACCTGTCCGGAACTGCCAGCGGACAAACCGCGCTATCTCATGGGCGTCGGCACGCCTGACGATATCCTGAAATCGGTGGCGCGCGGCATCGACATGTTCGACTGCGTGATGCCGACACGGGCCGGCCGCCACGGCCTTGCCTATACAAGGCGGGGCAAGGTCAATCTGCGCAACGCCCGCCATGCCGACGATCCGCGTCCACTGGATGAGGAAAGCGATTGCCCGGCCGCCCGGGACTACTCGCGCGCCTATCTGCATCATCTGGTGCGCTCGCAGGAAGCGCTTGGCGCCATGCTTTTGACCTGGAACAATCTTTCCTACTACCAGAAACTGATGCAGGACATCCGCGCTGCGATCGAGGCCGGCACCTTCCAGGCGCGCGGCGCAGAAATCACCGAGGGCTGGGCGAGGGGCGATATCTCGTTGCTGTGAGGCCTCAAGTGCTGAGCGAATTCGACGCGCGCAGGCTGCAGCCGGTGATCTGGAATGTGCCGTCGGGCTGTTGCTGCAACGTGTAGACAGCCTCGTAGTCCTTGCCGTCGGGGCCGACGATCAGTACCTGCTGGACGATCGAACCCGGGGCCGTCTCCTCGACCTTGCCGAAGGAATAGGTCTGCGGCTTGCGCACCGGCGGGTAGCCGTTTGTCACCATGTTCATGAAGGCATCGACGGTCGGGAAAATCCGTTTCACATTAGGCGCGGCGAAGCTATAGGCAGTGGCGCCGTCATTGGCGATGAGTGCCTTCAACTGGCCATCGATGACGGACTGCCCTGCCTTGATCTCGGCATCGCCGGCAAATGCCGACGACACAAAGAGGAATGGAACGAATGCGAATGCGAAAAAGGCGCGGCGCATGGCCTGTCTCCGTTGTCCCGCGGAATATCTTCCCTCAAAAATAGTGCTGTCCGAAGACGCATCATAACATACGCTTGGCAGCGCATCGCGGTTTCAGCGATTGCGAATAATCGCTGGCGATCGGCGGCAGGTTGCAGCCTGTGGCGGAGCTGCGGGAGCTCGTAGCCCAGGTCCAGGCCGGCTGAGCATTCATTCCAGCGCTTGAAAGCCCGCCTCCAGTCTGCCAGAAGGGCCGCTGGACTTGGACGTTTAGCGGGACGAAGCCATGAAGGCGTTTTTCGTGCAGATCAAATGCGAGTTGGGCAAATCCTATGAGGTTGCCAGCGCGCTTGCCGATGCCGAGATCGCTTCGGAAATCTACTCCACCGCCGGCAATTACGATCTGCTCGCCAAATTCTATGTCGACGACGAGGAAGACGTCGGCCATTTCGTCAACGAGAAGGTGCAGATTCTCCCCGGCATCAAGGACACCTTCACCGTCGTCACGTTCCGCGCCTTTTAGCCATCGAGCGCACTTGCCCGGACACGAGGCAAAGCCTGATTACCGTCATATTTCGGCTGCCTTAATTTTAGGCAGGTGCAACATACTGATCGCCCGTATCTCCCAAATCACCGATTGCGCTTGATTTTCTCCGGCGACGCCAGTGAAATGGCGTCACAGGGGAGTATGCGATTGGCAGCGTTCGATGAAATGCTTCCGGAAGTCTCCGGATTGAGAAGACCATATTCGGCTTATGATCGCTGGCTGAAGGAGCAGGATCCGGCCAGGTTGACCGAGAAAATGCAGGACGCCGAACGCGTCTTCCGCAAGACCGGCATCACCTTCGCCGTTTATGGCGAGCAGGAAGCCTCCGAGCGGCTGATCCCGTTCGACATCGTTCCCCGGATCATTTCAGGCAATGAATGGCGCCGCCTCACGCAAGGCATCGAGCAACGCGTGCAGGCGCTGAACGCCTTCCTCGACGATATCTACCATCGCCAGGAAATCCTGCGGGCAGGGCGCGTTCCCAGGGAGTTGATCGCCAGGAACGAGGCATTCCTGCCGGAAATGATAGGCGTCAGGCCGCCGGCTGGCGTCTATACGCACATCATCGGCGTCGACATCGTCCGCATCTCAGAGGACGAGTTCTATGTGCTGGAAGACAATGCGCGCACGCCGTCGGGTGTCTCCTACATGCTGGAGAACCGCGAGACGATGATGCAGCTGTTTCCCGAGCTGTTCCAGAAGATCAAGGTGCGGCCGGTGGAAAACTATCCGCAGCTTCTGCGCCAGTCGCTGGCGGCGGTGCGGCCGCAAAGCACCAAGGGCGCGCCGACCATCGCGGTGCTGACGCCCGGTAGTTTCAACTCCGCCTATTTCGAACACGCCTTCCTCGCCGACCAGATGGGCGTGCAACTGGTCGAAGGCCAGGATCTGCGCGTTGTCGATGGCCACGTCGCCATGCGCACGACCGAAGGCTACAAGCAGATCGACGTACTTTATCGCCGCGTCGACGATTCGTACCTCGATCCACTGACGTTCCGGCCGGACTCGGCGCTCGGCGTGCCCGGCATCATGGATGTCTATCGGGCCGGCAACATCACCATCGCCAACGCGCCGGGCACCGGCATCGCCGATGACAAGGCGATCTATTCCTACATGCCCGAGATCATCGAATTCTACACCGGCCGCAAGGCGATCCTCGGCAACATTCCGACCTGGCGCTGCTCGGAGCCGGACAGCCTGAAATACGTTCTCGAACACATCGACGAACTGGTGATCAAGGAAGTGCACGGTTCCGGCGGCTACGGCATGCTGGTCGGGCCGGCGGCGACCAAGAAGGAATGCGAGACGTTTGCCAAGAAACTGGCGGCAAAACCCTCGAATTACATTGCCCAACCGACCCTGGCCCTGTCGACTTGCCCGATCCTGACGGAAAAGGGGCTGGCGCCACGCCACGTGGATCTCAGGCCTTATGTGCTGGTCTCCGATCGCATCCAGATTGTGCCCGGCGGGCTGACCCGCGTGGCGCTCAAGGAAGGCTCACTGGTGGTCAATTCCTCGCAGGGCGGCGGCACCAAGGATACGTGGGTGCTGGATGACTGATTTCCATTTGAAGGTTCTTGCATGCTTTTAGGCCGCACCGCCAACGGGCTCTATTGGATGAACCGCTATATCGAGCGGGCGGAAAACATGGCGCGCTTGGTCGACGCCGGCCTGCGCATGGCGCTGACTCGTACCCAGAGCGCCTCGGAAGAGTGGAATTCGGTGCTGCTCAGCGCTGGTTCTGACGTCACTTTCAGCCAGAAATATTCTGATTATACCGCCGCCAATGTCGCCGACTTCCTGTTGCGCGACACGTCGAACCCGTCGAGCACGATGGCGTCGATCGAAACGGCCCGCAACAATGCCCGCATGGTGCGCACCGCGCTGACGCGCGAGACCTGGGAAAGCATCAACGAAGCCTGGATGTCGCTGAAGCGGATGCTGGCCAGGCCGATCGACGAGCGCGACCTGCCCAGCGTGCTCGATGCGATCAAGCGCGAGACGGCGCTGATCCGCGGCTCGTTCTACGGCACCATGCTGCGCAACGAGATCTTCGACTTCTCGCAGCTCGGCACCTATGTCGAGCGCGCCGACAACACGGCGCGCATCCTCGATGTGAAATACTACGTGCTCCTGCCGTCGATCTCCTGGGTCGGCTCGACGCTCGACAACTACCAGTGGGAATCGATCCTGCGTTCTGTGTCGGCACATCGCTCTTATCGCTGGGTCTATGACGCCGATTACAAACCGACGAACATTGCCGACTACCTGATCCTCAATGTCCGCATGCCGCGGTCGCTGATGTTCTGCTATCGCTTCCTGTCGGAGCATCTGAAATTCCTCGGCGACGACTACGGCGAGCGCCATGCCTGCCACGCAACGGCCGAGAAAACGCAGGCAATGCTGAGAGCGGGATCGATCAAGGATATTTTCGATACCGGCCTGCATGAATTCCTGGCCAATTTCATTCGCGATAACACCAAGCTGGGCGACGAAATCGCACAAGATTACCGGTTCAACTGAGCATGGTCCCGAACCGGAGGACCGCGATAGCGAAAAGTGGGAACCGGTTTTCGGACAAGATCATGCTCACAAACGGAAAAAAAGCATGCGGCTGAAGATCACCCATCGGACCGAATACCGCTACGATGCACCGGTGCACTATCTGTTGCAGCGGCTGCGGCTGCTTCCGGTCAGCGGATCGACGCAGACCGTTCTGTCCTGGGCGCTGGCCATCGAAGGCGCGCGCGAAGAGGTTCGCTTTGTCGACCATTTCGGCAACGACACAAGGCTGTTGAGCGTCGAGGGCGAGCGCGACTTCATCACCGTGGAAGCATCAGGCGAAGTGGTGACGCGCGACACCGCAGGTGTCTCGGGACCACACCAGGGCTTTACGCCGCTCTGGCTGTACAGCCATGAAACGCCATTGACGACGATCGGCAGCGGTGTTCGCGAACTCGCGGCATCGGTCGGCAAGGGCACCGACATCGAGAGGCTTCACCGGCTGATGGCTGTCATCGGCGAGCGCGTTGCCTACACGCCCGGCACCACCAATGCGGCGACGCCGGCGGAGGAAGCCTTGGCGCTCAAGACCGGTGTCTGCCAGGATCACACCCATATCTTTGCCGCCGCGGCGCGCGCCATGGGCTTTCCGGCTCGCTATGTCAGTGGCTATCTGATGCTGGATGCAACGGTTGAGCAGGCCGCAAGTCACGCCTGGGCCGAAGCGCATGTGTCGGGTCTCGGCTGGGTTGCCTTCGATGCCGCCAATGGCATTTCGCCTGACGAGCGCTATGTAAAGGTGGCAACGGGCCGCGACTACCGCGACGCCACGCCGGTGTCGGGAATTCGGCTGGGACAGGCGGAAGAACAGCTTGCGGTCACCGTCACGGTGGAGCAGTAATCTTTCGCAAGATTGCTGCCAGAAGAGATTCCATGACTTATTGCGTTGGCCTGAAGATCGATCGCGGGCTCGTGTTCATGTCGGACACGCGCACCAATGCCGGCATGGATTCGATTTCCACCTTCCGCAAGATGCATATCTGGGAGCAGCCGGGCGAGCGCGTCATCGTTTTGATGTCGGCGGGCAATCTGGCGACGACGCAGGCCGTGGTCAGCCTGCTCGACGAACGCACTAAGGCAATTGCCGACCGTCACGCCACGCTTCTGGAAACGCCGTCGATGTATCAGACGGTGCGGCTGGTCGGCGATACGGTCAAGGAGGTCATCGCCAGTTCGTCGCCTGCGGGCGAGAAGGCGGATTCCTACTTCAATGCTTCCTTCATCCTCGGCGGCCAGATCAAAGGCAGCGAGCCGCGCCTGTTCATGATCTATCCCGAAGGCAATTTCATCGAATCGACCGATGACACGCCGTTCTTCCAGATCGGCGAGACCAAATATGGCAAGCCGATCATCATCCGCGCCTATGAAAAGACGATGAGCCTCGCCGAGACGGTGAAGCTGCTTTTGGTGTCGTTCGATTCGACATTGAAGTCGAACCTGTCCGTCGGCTTGCCGCTCGACCTGCTCTTTCTGGAGAAGGACGCCTTCAAGGTCGGGTTGAAGAAGCGGATCAGCCAGGACGACCAGTATTACCGCACGATCTCGGACGGCTGGTCGAATGCGCTTAAGACGGCCTTTGCCAGCCTGCCGGATTTTCCTGGCTAGGGTGCGCGAAGTTCGCCGCCGGCGGTTGCGTATATTTCACGCGTTAATTAATAAAGAGGCCAGCCGCTATGGATGGCCGCGAGGGATCATGTCGGGAGGACAGGATGAACAACGATGAGTTCCGGGAATGGTCGCGGCGCGCCGCCGACTGGGGCGCCGACTACCGCGACACACTACGCGAACGGCCGGTACGGCCACTGGTCGAGCCCGGCGACATCTTCAAAAGCATCGAGGCTTCGCCGCCCGAAGACGGCGAACCGATGGACCGGATCTTCGCCGACTTCGAAGAGAAGATTCTGCCGGGGATGACGCACTGGCAGCATCCCCGCTTTTTCGCCTATTTCCCGGCCAATGCGGCGCCGGTCTCGGTGGTGGCGGAGTATCTGGTCTCGGCGATGGCCGCACAGTGCATGCTTTGGCAGACGTCGCCGGCGGCGACCGAGCTGGAAACGCGCACCGTCGACTGGATGCGCCAGGCGCTCGGCCTGCCGGAAGGTTTTTCCGGGGTGATCCAGGATTCGGCCTCGTCGGCGACGCTGGCCGCGGTGCTGACCATGCGCGAGCGGGCACTCGAGTGGCAAGGCAACAAACAGGGCCTGGCAGGGCAGACACGGCTGCGCATTTATTCGTCCGACCAGGTCCACACCTCGATCGACCGGGCGATCTGGGTGTCAGGCATCGGCGAGGACAATCTCGTGCGCATTCCGGTAGGCGGCCGCTTTCGCGCCATGGACACGGCAGCGCTCGAGGCGGCAATCACCGCCGACGCAAGCGATGATGCCGGCC
>NZ_RZQG01000223.1:0-7600 GCF_003998635.1 Mesorhizobium sp. M7D.F.Ca.US.004.03.1.1 | reverse complement strand
TCTTGCTGGGCTTGCAGTTGCCGTGTTCATCGACGTCGTACGTCGCCCGGATCACGGCAACACAAAACTTCACGCAATGCTTGTCCTGATAAGGAAAAGTCTCGGCGAGAAACGGTGTCGTGTTCTGGCTGACGAACATCAGATTTGCCCCTGCATCGACCGGGCCTCCCAACTTGCAGTGAGAACTTGTTCCAGCGTCATTTGCGGCGATTGCGGATCGATGTCGAAAATGTCCGAACGGGCCGTCCACATCACCATATCGCTGATGACCTCTTCGCCTGGCTCGACAAGCGGCACCGGCAGTCCGGCGAGCGCGGCATCCAGTTCGTCGGGCGTCAATTCGCCGTTCTGGGCTGCGATGGCCGCCTCTTCGATACTGGAAAACCATGCCTCGGCATCAGCTAGCCCAACGGAAGCTTCAGAAAGCTGGGCGACGATGCTCAAGGGGAATTGCCTGCCGATCCGGTCGGCGCTTTGCACAATGATGCCCGCCGATGCGCCGAAGCAAGCCGGGCCAGCCAGGAAGCGCAGCGCGGTTGTGCTTGGCCAAAATTCCGAGCCGAACAGCGGGACGAGATGCTGCGCCAGCCAGCGGTCCCAGCCGCGAACGAAGTCGCCCCTCAGCCGCCGCGTCACGAAATCGCCGGTGGCGGGCATTTTGCCGTAAAAGCCGGGCAAGGTCATATCTGCGGCGGACATGAGAATTTCTTGAACATCTGGAGGTTGTAGGGGTTCTCGACACTGGCGGCCTTGAGCTCGAAATCGGCCCACATTCCCTTCGTTCCCAGGCGCAGGCTGTAGACATCGGACAGTGACGTGCCGGCGAAACGGCCGTTGCGCAGCATCCTCAGCCACGCCCAGCTGCCGGTCTCGTTAAGCATGATCTCGGGCGAACCGTCGATGGGCTGGAAGGCGAGCGAGATGACTCCCGTGCCGTCCTTGCCGGGCCAGGTCATCGGTTGCGGCCGTGTCGCGTTGTTGAAATAGACGAGGGTCTGGCCATCGAGATTGAGCGTCACGCGCGTGACGTTCGGAGACAGATCTTTTGGTTCGAGCGTGAAGCTCATCACCGGTCCCGTACCACCGGGAAACAGATCGTCGCGGATATGCCTGGCCTGCTCGAACGCCGCCAGCGCCGAAGCATCGAGGCCGAAATCGGCGCGCCATTTCCATGGCTGGCTGGTCGTGTCGACATAGTTGATCAGGTGGTCATTGATGAAACCGTCGATCAGCCCGGCCGGTCCGAACAGCCTGGCGAAATCACGCACATTGACGTCCACCGCGCTGTCGGCCCTGAATGGATAGCGGTCGTTCAGCGCAGCCTGGCAGAAAGGCAGTATGTCGGCCCGCCAGATGGCGTTGAGCTCCGAAGTGACCGCCTTCTGAGTCAAATTGCTGGTGTCGCCGGCAATCCCGCCCAGCCAGTTGTTGATCGGGTCGGGCAGGATCTGTGCCTGCCTGGCCACCGCACCCGTCAGTTCGGCAAGGCCACCCTGCTTCTTGATGGCATCCTGCGGATTGGGGTTCGCGGTGACCGTCTGCAGGACGTTCGAAAGCGCGGTCAGCGCGACAACGGCGGCATCCAATGCCGGCGGCTGGCCGTCGACCTCGGCAATGGTGCTCTTGAGCGGTTTGAAATGTTCGGCCACCAGATTGCCGGTCAGGTCCACCTCGCTGGCCGACCCGGCGCGGGGAAGCAGTTTCGCACCGCTTGTCGCCAGCTTGCCGAGCTTGCCAAGCTTGCCGAGCAGTTGGGAGGCGCCTTGGGCAGCCGCTTTGTCGTCGGGGGGCGCCTCGTCGGAGCGCGTCAGTTCGGTCTCCTGGACGACCGCCGTAAGCAGCCGCTTCAGGGCTGAATCGGCACTTGAGAGATCCTTCAGATTTTCGCTGGCGACATTGAGATCGGTCAATGGCGCGAGCCGCATGTCGCGCAGGAAGCTGTCCCATTGCGCGATGTAGTCGTCATAGTAGAGCTTCAAAATATCCTCGGACAGCGCCGAGACCGAGGTTTCGGAATTTTCCGAGCAGCCGCCGGCGAAAACCGCACGATCGAGCGCTGCCTGGGCGGCGACATCGTCGATGCGGTCGAGAATGGCGTCGTGGAAGCCGGAATAGGTGAATGCTCCGGAAATGCCGACCCGAAGCGTCTTGTCGGAACGCCGCGCAAACACCTTGCCCCCGTTGGGGCCGGCAAAATTGGCCGGGATCCACTCCTTGAGACCGGCCACCTCCGGATCGGCCAGCAACTGCTTGTAGGCGCGCGCCGGCAACGAAATCGTGCACACCGTTTTCAGCGCTTCGGCAACCAGGGCTTGGTCAGGCTCGATATAGCTTTCGTCGACCGTCATCCGGCGGATGGCGGCAAGCTGATGTTCTTCGGCATCGGCGGTTGGAAATGGTGCCGCGGCCGCGAATTCGGGCAGGCTGTTCACCCACCAGTTCTGGGCGAAGTCGGGATCCATCTGCGACAGGCCCGTCATCATGCGATAGGTCTTGAGGGCGCCGAGCATGAAATCCGGATCGCGGATCTGCCGCCACATGGTGGCCTCGAGAAGGGCCACCATGCGCGGCTCGAGCACGTTGCGCAGGGCGTGATCGTAGGTGTCGGTCTGAGCCCGCACCAGTTCCGCCGAGGCCGATGGCCCCAGCAGATCCTGGGCAGCGCCCGGCGGTGCTGTCCGGGCATTTGCGACCGCGTCCATCGCTTCGAGCGCGCTGTCGATGGCGGGCTGCTGCACCGATGCCGGATTTGCGGCAACGGAGGTCAGCGGTGTCTGCAGCGCTTCGAACTGGCTTGCCTGGGCCGAGATCGCATTGCGGTTGTCGTAGTAGGACCAGGCAAACACGGCACTGGCCAACAAGCCTGCTGCCGCACAGGCAGCCGCAGCACCGCGCCAGATCCAGGCCCGGCGGCGTTGCGCCAGCGGGTCGAATGTACCGAGGCCTGCTTCCTTGAAGATGATTTCGGTGAGCAGGTTCTTCAGGAAGAAGCTGCGTTTCTCGACCCTTGGTGCGGGCAGGGCCCGCCGTGGCGGAAGACCGAAGGACGACGACAGCGCCGCGGTCAGCCGGTCGATGGGGGCGCCTTCCTGGGTCGCCGATGTAAGATAGAGGCCGCGCAGCCATGCAGCCTCTTCATACCGGCTTTCGCCGAATATCGCCTCGACCAGCACCTGGATCGGTTCGGACAGGCTTGCGAGTTGGGCAGGAAACCGGAAGATCTCTGCACGGGCGGCGAGTTTTTCCTCATCCTCCAGGCGTGGCACCAGCCGCCGCTCGAGTTCTGTCGCCAGCGTCGAAATTTCTCTTTCGATGGTCTTGGCATCCACGCGCGCATCCAGCGCGAAGGTCGTTCCCCATACCTGCTCGCGCGAGGCGGTGGACAAGCCGCCGAAGAAGGCCTCGAAACCCTTGATCAGATCGGCCTTGGTCAGCATCAGGTAGACCGGAAGGCGGATTTCGAGCCGGTCGTTGAGCTCGGCCAACCGGCGGCGGATCTTGCGGCCGTGCGCCTTGATGGCCTCGTCGCCCTCCGAAAGCACGTCGATCGACAGCGCGACGATCACGCCGTTGAGCGCGCGGCGGCCGCGATGCTTCTTCAAAAGGTCGAGGAAGCCCAGCCATTCCGCCGCGTCGACATCGGGCTGGCTCTCCTGCTGGACATAGCGGCCGGCGGTGTCGATCAGAACCGCGTTCTCGGAAAAGAACCAGTCGCAGTTGCGCGTGCCGCCGACCCCCTGCAGGTCGTCCGTGAGGTCGATCGGAAAATTCAGTCCGGACTGCCGCAAGGCCGTGGTCTTGCCGGTGGCCGGCGGCCCGACGATCACATACCAGGGCATCTCGCGCAGAAACTTGCGTCCGCCCAGCTTGCGGCGCTTCAGTTCGGCCATCACCTCGCCGAATTTGGCACCCACGGCAGCGACGTTTTCTTCGCCGGGGCTCAGCGGCTTTTCCACCGCAGGCGCCGCAATCTCCGCGACGAACATGCGGTTGGCGCGGATCGCCCGGCGCTGGGCGACGATCAGCCAGATCAGCCAGAAGATGACCAGCAGCGCGATGATGACGATGCGCACATTTTCAGAGGCGAACGGTTCGTAGGGACCGACCCTGACGATCGGACCGAACACCCAGATAACCAGGGAAAGCAGCGTGATGCCGACTAGCGTCCACAGCCAGCGCGATGTCAGAACCGCCCAGAAGAAGCGCAGGATGAACATCTCACAGCCTCTTTTCGACAAGCACCTCGACGCGGCGGTTCAAGGCTCGCCCCTGGCGCGTGCTGTCGCTGGCCACTGGATCGGTGGCGGCGCGGCCCTCGGAATGGACGCGGTCCCGTGGCACTCCGTTCTGGACCAGCATGTCGGCAATCGTCTGGGCGCGAGCCTCGGACAGTCGCTGGTTGGTCGACAGCGGATTGGTCTTTTGCAGAGGAACGCCGTCCGTATGACCGATCACCGTGATGTTCCCGATCAGCTCCTGATTGGCAAGGATCACCTTGGCGATCGAACCGATCAGGGGCTCGAAGCCTTCGGTCAGTTGTGGCCGCGACGACTGGAACAGTTCGGGGTTGGAGGCCTGGATGATCAGCTTGGCCAGCGAGACGCTCTCGGTGCCGCTAAGGGCGGATCCGAGGTCGGCCGGCGCTCCGGCCTGAAATTCCGGCAACAGCGCAAAATCCACTTTCTCCGGTGGCGGGGCCTCGACCTTGGGCGACGTACGGCTGATGTCGCCGCGTGCAGGCGGCGGCAGCGCGCGCACAAGTGCGGAAAGCTCGACTGCCTGGCTGCTCAGTCCCATCGAGAGCCCGATATGGATGGCAGTGGCGACAACCGCGGCACCGAGCGCCATGACCCAGATCGGAACGATGAAGCGCTGCGGCTCGTCGGATGCGATCACGCCCTTCCAGTTTGGCGACAGTGGCGCGCCTTCGGCGTCGGCATCGCGCAGGAAGCGTGCCGCAGCCACGCGAACGGCGTTCAGCGAGCGGTCGCCTGACCGCCCGGGCACGCGATATTTGCCGCGGAAGCCGAGCGCCATGCAATCATACTGCAGCTCCAGCAATTCGCGATCGCGGTTGGGATGGCGTTCCAGTTCGTCGAGACGCGTGAAGAACTGCGTGCCGGCATCGACATCGCCGCGCAGCATGACCACAAGCGGCTGCCGCGGCCAGGCGCTGGCCCCGCCCCATGGCGTGTTCAGAGCCAGATCGTCGAGCAACGCCGCCACCACCCAGGCTGCCTGGTCGGCCCTCTCCATCGAGGACCCCGTCGACATTGCCATGTCGCGTGCCCGAACCAGTTCTTCGAGCAGCCGGGTGCGCAACGCTTCCGGATTCTCCGGCGGCAGCGCACTTTCAAGCTCGGGAGCGAACTCGAGCAAGGGGGCGAATGCGTTGACAAGCGCGTTCGGATGCGTGCGAGACCGCTTCACCACCGCGCCCGGCAACAGTGGCGCCATGGGTCGCGGCATCGGCGCGCCGGTCAATCGTATGCGAGTGCGTTCGCGATCCTCCGACAGTCCGAACGGATCATCGCGGCTCATGATCTCACCTGTTCACCGAATAGCAGTCCACCTGCGGCTCGCTCGGCAACACGCCCGAAACGCCGATGACGAAGCCGGGAGCATCGAGCAGCGACGCCCAATGCTCGCTTTTCTGGTCCAGCTCGAGGCACAGCCGATCGCCATCGTAGGGGATCTCGCGCGGCTGGGAATGGAGCGGTTTCAGCGGAATGCCGGGCAAACGCGATTTCCACAGGCCCTCGAACTGGTCGGCCGAGCCGACAGTCGCCTGATTGACGAAGATCTTGCGCAGCGCGTCCTCCGACAGCTCCGAACCGACCCGGATGACGATCCGGCTGGCCACCAATAGCTTCGGGTTGTCGATGCGGATTTTCCAGACATTGGTCGAATGCCGCATGACAGGCAGCGCGCGCGATTTCGGCTCGATGTAGCGCAGGCTGAGGATGAGCGAGCGCAGCGCATCCGCCAGCGCCGAATAGGCGGGGCCTGGCGCCATGTGATCGTAGACGGGCAACTCCCCCAGCCGGCGCGCGCTCGATCCGTAGGTCGCCATCGAACCGGCGAGCCCGGCAAGTTCCAGGTAGAGCTCGGCCGGATGGAAGACATCCTGCGCCAGCATATGGGCCAGCCGCGGACGCGCCGCATTGGCGAGATTGAGCATCAGCAGATCTTCGACGCTGCGCCCAGGCCCGCCCATGACCATCTTGCCATGCGCCTCGGCGATCTGGTCGAGGCCGGTGACAACTTCCAGAAGCAATTGCCGATACCAGGCCACCGCGCCGGTGATCAGTGTCGGCGGCAGGAAGGCCTCGTCCACGGAGACGCCGCCATCGGCTCGCACCCCCTTGAGGTCGGCTATCGGCAGGGCCGTGTAGCCACCGATCGACTTGCCGGGTGCAAGCAGCAGCGCCTGCGGACGGGCGATCTCGATTTCCTCGGGGTCTGAACCGCCCTGGACGGCGTCACGCACCGAAACGATCCGCCCGTGATAGCGTGCTCCCGAGGCGGTGGCGTGTGCCGGATCGAAGCCGACACCGCCCGGAGGCTCCAGCGGCAAGGCGACCAGAACCGGCCCGGCGCCCGTGTCCGGGGTGACCAGCAGGGGTCGCGGCGCGTCCATCATGTCTGGGATGGAGAAAGGTGTCCCGTCGGGAAAGATGCCCCGTGCCGACAGGATCGAGATCTGGCCGGCCTCCAGCAATGCCTGATCCAGCGTCAGCTGCTGAAAGCCGAACGTATGCAGTTGCCCGGCCTGCAACGCGCCGCGCACCGTCGCCTCGAAAAAACGATCCTGCTGCTGGAAATGCTGGGTCCGCAGAAACAGACCTTCGGACCACAACACCCTGTTTGCATCGCTCATGCCGCTACTCTCTGCATTGAGCTCCCCTTGCCCTGGCCGCTAGGCGGAAATGCCGCCGCTGCCAAGCGTGACGTTGATTGTGAACTTTGATCCCGATGACACCGACTTGGTCGTCCGCCAGTTCCTGCCGGTAGGCTCGCGGATCAGTGCAACCAAGCCCAGCGCCGTCGCATCCGGCTCGACGGTGATGGTCTTGGACGCGGATTTTCCTGGCCCGACGGCGATCTGGTCGGATCCGATGAGATCGCCTGCCAGCGCCGAGCCGGCATCTCCCTGCAGGGCAAAATAGTCGGCGGAGTTGAACTTGCCGGTGCTGCGCAGCCGCATCACCAGGACCGTCACCGGCCGGTCGCCGCCGCCTGGTCCCGGGTTCATGCCGGCCCCGCCAGTCACATTGATGGTGATCACCGAAGGTTTCGGTGGGCCGCTCTGGCAAGCCGTAAGCAGCCCGGTCGCGCCCAGGGCGACGATGAATTCGCGTCGATCGATCATGTCTCACTCCTCCTCATATGCATCCCGAAAATCAGCGCCGATTTCACCCAGGAAGCTTTTTTCCGCGCTCTCGGCGATTTCACGGTGGCGTTTCTGGTAAAGCTCCCACAGCTTGGCGCCGCGCCCGCCCGAAAGCAGTGTGCCAATCGCGGAATTCGATTTCAGCTCTTCCTCGATCGCTGCCGGGTCAAAACGGTCGATCATCCGCCGCAAGGCGCCCTGTACGCC
>NZ_RZQG01000222.1:0-7612 GCF_003998635.1 Mesorhizobium sp. M7D.F.Ca.US.004.03.1.1 | reverse complement strand
TTTTGGGTTTGAGGATCGCCGACGCTTCCGTCATGCCATTTTGCCCTCGGGCGAACACAAACATTCCGACGATTATGGTGGCTGAGAAATTGGCCGACACAACCTTGAGAGACGGCAGACGGAGCTAGGCCAGGCGGCATGTACATTCTGCCGGAGCGCTGCCGCAATGTGGTGTTCACCGAGCCGCTTGCTAAGTTCACCGAAGCCCTGCTCATGCCGAATGGCAATCCCAAAAGACCAGCACTCCTTTGACGATATTCGTGATAAGGGCCTAACGCTGGTCACCACCGCCGGTTCCGACACGGTCACGACCGCCAAAGACGCGGGCATTCCGGAGGATCGTGTCATGCAGGTCGCCGGCCAGGCCGAATTCTTGCAGGCAGTGAAGGTCGGCCGCGCGGCGGCGGGGTCGCTAAACTACTTCACGGTAAGGAGCTCGCTGACAAGGTCGACAGCGTTGAAATGGCAGATCCGTTCACCCCGCCGGCTGGGAAGGCCGGCTACCCAAGTCTCGCCTTCCTGCCCAATCAGCAGGCGGTCGATGCCTTCAACGAGGTATTGAATACTTATATCGGCTCCGACCAAATGATGCAGTCGGTCAAAATACGGCTACACCAAAATCAATCTGCCGGACGGCACCAAGACCGGCGACCTGTGCAAGGGTTGAAATCTTGCGGGGAATGCCACCCATGCACCTAAAAGGCTCCCGGCCGCAGTGGCTGGGCGACGACAGAGCAAAGTGACAAGACGCGAGGCTCCGGGGTGCCGATTTCCGGTATTCAGACGAGATAGTTCGGCAACGTGGCATGTGAGGCTGCTACGCTCAGGAGTGAGCAATGGCAGTCCATCTCGCATGTCGCAATGCCGACCTGATGCCCCTCCTTTTGCCGAGGAACCGATGATCACCAAGCATCGCGTATCGGTTGATGGTGTCGAGACATCGTACTGCGAGAACGGAGCTGGTAGGCCGATTGTTTTCCTGCAGGGGGCGGGCTTCCGTGCAGAGGCTAAGAGTTCCTTTGTTCGGCAGCTGAACGGGCTATCCGATCAATTTACGGTAGTAGCGATTGATCAACTCCATTTTGGGGGAACGGATTATCCTGCTGACTGCAAATACATTAACCGGCTCGGTCGTGTGAATCATGTAATTAGCTTCCTCCAACAACTGGGTTTGAAGCAGATCACGCTAGTCGGCCATTCAGAAGGATCATTCGTCGACGCGCGGGTCGCGATCGTGCGTCCCGATCTTGTTTCTAAGCTTGTCCTGCTGACCGCTAACTCCGTGTCGCCGGCGTTCGGAGATGACCGTGACGAAGCTTGGCTGGAGGCCTGCCGGCAGGCTTACGGCTGTTCCGGCCCGATGCCGAGCGAAGAGGAATACATCACCGCACGGCGGAAAAGCTGCCGCGCCCACGGGCAGGATGTGGAATGCGCCGAGCGAGAAGCCTATCGGCGGGCCGCGGCTCGGGGACAATGGGAGATCTGGCAGAGATTGCCGGAAGACGAGACAAACCTGCATCGTTATCCACTGCTGCAGCAGAAGTATATCTTCCCCTACCTTGATCAGCTTCAGGCCCAGACGTTGATCATCTGGTCCAAGAACGACCCTACCGCGACGCCGGAGCAAGGGATCAACCTGGCGAAGCTGATCAGGAATTCAGATTTCCATCTGCTCAATAATGCCGGCGATTCCGTCCAGGTTGATCCGGAGCGAAGCCGTGAACAGACTCATCCGTCAATGGCACGAATGATCAACTGTGACGGGAACAATGCTCGGGCCAGCGTCTCCGAGGCGAATCTCTCAGCGGCGTGTCGCATACGACGAACTTGTGCCCTGCCATGGCAACAAGGGCATAGCCCAGGCGGTGGCGCCCATCCAACCGGGCAGGGCAGGAGTCATGCAAGACGTGGTGTGCCTCAGTTGGCCATACCACAGCTCGCGATTGTTCACTTCCAACGAACCACGGGGATGACGGAAATGTGCGTATGCACCCAAAAATCACCGAATTTCTGCGAATAACTTGCATTTCTCGCACAAAGCACCACAGCTGCGCTGCTACGCTCACGAAGCATGCACAAGTGGCGTAGCAAAGGATCGACTGGAGGAATCTATACCTAAGTGGGGACCCTGCAGCTCACACGATGATGGGAACCGCCGGACTACAAGCTCAACAAATGATGCAATGGTCTTTTCCCGAGGCATATCGGGAGACCATCGGCGATGCGAAAACGGAGGACTAACCAGTGGTCAAGTGGAAACTCGACGAATGCTTTAAGGCTGCAATCTTGAAGAGGATTGCCGCGCTCGGCCTGGCGGCGATGACAATCTCGTCCTTTGCCGGTTCGGCCTCGGCGGAGTCGCTGCTCGATAAGATTAAGAACGGAGAAACGATCCGTCTTGGCTTCACCAATGAGCCTCCCAGTGCCTATCCTGGTGCGAACAACGAGCCGCTTGGCCTGGTCAATGTGATGACACTGGACGTTCTGAGAAAGATGGGAACGACCAAAATCGAGCCGGTCGTAACCGATTGGGGTTCCCTTGTCCCGGGCCTCCAGGCTGGTCGCTTTGACATCATCACGGGCGGCATGTGGATTAAGCCGGAGCGGTGCCGCAACGTCCTGTTCAGCGAACCGATCGCATCGAGCAATGATTCGATGATCGTGCCGAAGGGCAATCCGGAAGCGCTGCATTCCCTCCATGACGCTCAGAAGAAGGGGCTTACCCTGGCCATCATGACGGGTACCACCGCAGTCGAGCAGGCGAAGAAATTAGGTTTCCCTGACGACAAGGTTATGCAGGTCGCCGGACCGCCCGAGGTCGTACAGGCTGTAAAGGCCGGCCGCGCCGCTGCCGGCTCGCTCTATAGTCTGAACGCGACGACTCTTGCCGAGCAGGATCCCAGCATTGAGGTGGCTGACCCGTATACCCCGCCGGGACCGAATGAACATCCCGCCATAGCCTTCCCGCTCAGCGAACAGGCTGCGGTAGACGCGTTCAATGCTGTGTTGAAAGACTATATTGGCTCTGACGAAATGATGGCCGCGGTCGGCAAATATGGTTACACCAAACGCGATCTCCCGGATGGCAGCAAGACCGCTGATCTTTGCAAGGGCTGAAGCTATGCGTCTGACCGCTCCCCGGCCCTTGGCCGGTAGGCGGTCAGTGGGGAGGGCATATGAGTAAGGTCGATCTCAGCTTTATCTTTGCCGTGCTCACCAAGGGCGTCATGACTACGGTCATCGTCACTCTTGGCGCCTGCGTCGTAGCGATCGTCCTTGGGCTTTTCGTGGGCCTGACCCGAGTCTCTCCCCGTCGGCAGTTGCGCTGGTTCAGTATCGCCTACATCGAATTCTTCCGCGGGACGTCCATGCTGGTTCAGCTCTACTGGTGGTTCTTTGTATTGCCGATTTTCGGTATTTTCCTGTCGCCGTGGACTGTCGGAATTTTGGGGATCGGAATGAATGCCTCTGGCTACGCAGCCGAGTATGTCCGCGCCGCCATTCAGGCCGTTGATAGGGGCCAGTATGAGGCATCTACAGCGCTCAATTTTTCGCGGCTCACCATGATGCGGCGTATTATCCTCCCACAGGCAATGCGCGCCATGCTGCCGACCTGGGGTAACATGCTCATCGATGTGCTTAAGGGTAGCTCGCTCGTCTTCTTCATCACCATTCCCGAATTTACTAGCGCCGCCAAGCAGGCGGCCGACGCAACTGGCGATTATATGCTGTTCTTTGCGGTTGCACTATTCGGTTATTACATCATCGCGCGCGCCCTCATCACTCCTTTCGTGCGCTGGCTGGAACGCCGCGTCTCGCGCGGTTTCGTTCGGGAGCAGGTGGCTTGAAGATCTGGGATTGGTCTTACGTATGGGAGGCTTTCCCATATCTCTATCAGGGAGCGATCGTCACCATTGAGGCTACGCTGCTCGGGTTTGCGATCGCGCTGATATTGGGTCTTGTCTTCGCGATGATTCGCCAGTCGCCAAACCGCTACGTCTCGACCACCATGGCGGAGATCGTGGAGTTTATCCGTTCAACGCCCTTGCTGCTGCAGTTGTTCTTTGTCTATTTCGTTGGTCCGCAGATCGGAATCTTCATTCCTGCCTGGACGGCGGGAGTTGGCGTGCTGGGGATCCACTATGCAGCCTATTGTTCCGAAGTCTTCCGCGGCGGCATCGAGAATGTGGATGGCGGCCAGTGGGAGGCCTGTACGGCACTAAACCTTTCGCGAACGCGGACCTGGCGAACAATCATTCTGCCGCAGGCGATCCCGCCCATGGTGCCAGCTCTGGGCAATTACTTCATCGGCATGTTCAAGGACACGCCGGTCCTGGCGGCAATCTCGATCTTCGAGATGCTGCAGCAGGCGAAAAATTTCGGGGGCAATAACTATCGATACATAGAAGCGATCACTATGTGCGGCTTCTTCTACTACGTGTTCAGCTTGGTTGCTTCCGCTATCGTGCAGTCGGTCCGCGTCTGGCTCAACCGCCGCTACCATCTGCAATAGGGAGGCCTTATACTATGAGCGAATTTGTGCTTCGCTTCGAGGACGATCTCACGAAGCGCCCTAGGGCATCAGCCAGGCGGGACGAGCTTGACCTCGATATCAGGCGCAGCGAAAAAGTCATGAACGAACCCATAGTTCGCTTCGAGAACGTCACAAAGCGCTACGGCGCGTTGACGGTGCTGGACGAACTCAATCTCGAGATCGCACGCAACGAGAAGGTGTCCATCATTGGTCCGTCCGGCTCGGGCAAGACCACCGTTCTGCGCATGCTGATGACGCTTGAGCACATCAACGGGGGGGTGATATGGGTCGACGGTGAACCGTTGACGCATACGCAGAAGAACGGCCAAATAGTGCCGGCGAGCGAGCGTCATCTCCGTCGCGTGCGTGCCAAGATCGGTATGGTGTTCCAGCACTTTAACCTGTTCCCGCATATGACTGCTCTGCAGAACTGCATGGAGGCGCCGATCTCCGTCCTTGGGCTCTCGAAGAAGGAGGCGGAGGCCCGAGCGGCAGAGCTGCTCGACTTGGTGGGCCTCGGCGACAAGAAGAACCATTTCCCGATCCAGCTTTCCGGGGGCCAGAAGCAACGCGTGGCGATCGCTCGGGCGTTGGCCATGCGGCCCAAGGTGATGCTGTTTGACGAGGTGACATCAGCGCTTGACCCGGAACTGGTTGGAGAGGTGCTCAACGTCATCCGCAAGCTCAGCGCCGAACATGACCTCACAATGCTGATGGTCACGCACCAGATGGGCTTTGCCAAGGAGTTCTCCGATCGCGTGTGCTTCTTTTCTGGCGGTAAGATTGTCGAGCAAGGCCCGCCCAGCCAGCTTTTAGGCAATCCGCAAAACGAGCGAACGCAGCAGTTTCTCAATGCGGTGCTGGAGACGAGGTGAGTTGCGGGTTGTGCCGCTAGTTGAGTTATCCCGTGGGTGGCTTCCGGGCAGGAACTGGTCCGTTCGGAGCAGGCTGCCCTGCGACGAACCTACGCGCGGTTTTTCAGGGCCGGGTTGATGTCGAGGTTACTGCCCCAGTTCATTCAGGACTGCATAACTAGGATCGTCCGGTCCAAGCCCCAGATTGGTCGAGTTAGGTAAATAGCGCTGCCCGTTCGGCAGTTGCGAGCTTGAAGATCTGATGTGCGTTCAATCTGCCATTCAGGGCATCTGGGCTCTGGAAAGTGCCCTAACACGATTGTCTGACGGCGGACGCAAACCCGGTATCCTACAGGCCCGGGGAGGGTCGCACAAGCGTTCTGCGGTTTCCCAGTTTTTACGGCTTTCATGCGAATGCACCAAAACAATGCCGACTTACTGCGCCTGGAAAGGCATGTTTCTCTGAAACAGCCGTTTCGACGCTGTTAAATTCGTGCATTCAGAGAGAACCTGTATCGCGCAGGTGATGGGCATTTGCTGCCGAAATCACCATCTTAGCTGCTTCCAGAAGAAGGATGCTTCCGTGACAACTCAACAAAGGGCCCTCGGAATTATTGGGCTGGAGATCGGACTTCCGCCTCGTGAATTTCCGCCACCGCAACCGGAGTCGGTCTTCAACCCGGCAACTTTCGACTTCCCAATTATAATAGAGACCGCGGCCGGGGCTTTGGAGGAGAGGGTCATTCCCGGTGATGCTTCTCTCGAGCCGGCCTACATTGCAGCTGCCAGGCGGTTGGTCGAGCGCGGAGCAGTCGCGATAACCGGGGACTGCGGGTTCAGTATCCGGTACCAGGCTGCAGTGGCCGCGTCTGTCGAAGTCCCGGTGGCCATGTCGAGCCTGCTACTGGCGCCCACGCTACTCCGGCAGCTTCCAGCTGACGCAAAGCTCGCCGTTGTGGCCGCAGACTCAAGACACTGCGGCAAAGAGCTGCTGGGCATAGATTCATCCGCAGAGGCAAGAGTAGTCATCGGCGGCATTGAAGGTGACGCGTGGCCGGCTGGTGTTGTTGAAATGGAGTCGGAGGTTGCAGCCTGTGTCGCGCGACTTGGCGCCGCACATCCGGGGATTGCCGCCCTCCTATTTGAATGTACATTGTTCCCGATGGTGACGTCAGCAATCCGTCGTAGGACAGGACTGCCCATCTATGACGCCGCGACCCTTTATCGGATGACATTCGCGTCCGTGGCTTGACCGCTTGGAGGCCACTATCCCAAAATATGAGCTCATGTCTGGTATGAGTTGCGGCTCGTTATTGTAACACACGTCCGCATCTTGTCGAATACTCTGTCGAGACTGGATCCTCGATTTCCGAGGTCAGGACGCGGTGCCTGAGATGCAGGTTGGATTTTTGGAACTCGTGCTGGTCGACCGTGATCCAGACGCTAAGCGGCGACCGACTTCGGCCGGAGTTGAAGCAGGGCGATCAAGGGCCACAAAAATCACTTCAGCCACCTGAGCAGGAGGGAGAAGTTGTATCCGGCGGCGGCCAGGACGGCGTTGAGGGCGTCGCCCTGCTGGCCGGCGAGGTAGTTGCGGCCCATGCGGTGTTCGTTCTTGATGTGGCCGATATGACGCTTGCCAGCGTGTGGCCGTCATAGGGATTGCCGGGCAGCGCTTTTGCATGCAGGGCGAACTGGCCGCCCTTGGAGCGCTTCAGCGTGGTGGCCACCGACACCTTCACACCGAACTCGTAGGGCATATGCGCCTTGCCCTTGCCAATGCATTCCACCTCGTGCGCGTGCAGGCTGTAGATCTTGCGGCCGCGCTGGCGCTGGCGTTGCTAGAGAACGGTGGCGGCCTGGTAGAACGGCCATTTGAAGAGCGCGTCCAGCCCCGCATCGCCGGCGATCTGGCGAGAAATGTCGCGAATGGTCCGGCCGAGATAGGTCTTGAGCCTGCGCAGCGCCTTGTTGGCCCGCTTGAACTGCTTGGCGTGGGCATAGCGCTGGTGGCTGATCAGCGCCAGCTGATAGCTCTGGCGCAAATGGAGCTCCTTCCCTCTTGGCCAGCCGCACCAGCCGTTCGCGCGCCCGGTTGATGAGCTTGGCGTCGGTCGGGAACATGACGTTCTTCGGCTGCACGGTTGTGTCGACGATCACCTGGCGCGTGTCGGCCGGCTTCATCGCCCCGGTCTTGACCGCAAGGCTGAGGCTCTCCTGCAAC
>NZ_RZQG01000221.1:0-7649 GCF_003998635.1 Mesorhizobium sp. M7D.F.Ca.US.004.03.1.1 | reverse complement strand
GCCCGTTCGATCCGCGCGGCGTGCTCGCCCGCGTCGAGGAACGCGCCCGGGCGCTCGGCTACGAGCCGATGATCGCACTCGAATACGAGTTCGGCATCTTCCACGCCGACCACGATCTGATGCGCGCCGGGCGCTACCGCGAGCTGAAGCCCTGGGGCCATTCGCTGATCAATTATGATCTGGTGCGCAGCGGCGAATATCAGGATTTTGCCGCCGAATTCATCACCCGCATGAAGAGCATCGGCATCGGCGTTGCCTCGCTGGTCACCGAATATGGCTATGGCATGTATGAATACGCGCTGACGCCGAAATCGGCGCTGCAGGCAGCCGACGACGCCATGCGCGCCAAGCTGCATCTGCGTGAACTGTGCGCCGAGCGTGGCCTGGTCGCCACTTTCATGACGCGCTTCCAGCCGCCAGGCAAGGAAAGCGCCTGTGGCGCGCATCACCATGTCAGCCTGTGGCGCGACGGCAAGCCGGCTTTCGCCGCCGGTCCGAACCGGCTGACGCCGGTCGCCGACAAATTCCTTGCCGGCCTGCTCAACCGGATGCAGGAAACGCATCTGCTGTTTCGGCCGACGGTCAATTCCTATCGCCGCTTCGATCGTGGCGCCTGGTCGCCGGAGGACGTCGCCTGGGGGTTCGAGAACCGTACAGCACCCATCCGCGCCATCACCACGCCGAATGACGGCGCCTGCCGGCTGGAGCATCGCGCGCCTGGCGCCGACATCAATCCCTATCTGTCGATTGCCGCGATCTTGGCGGCGGGCTGCGAGGGGATTGAGAAGGATCTGCCGCTCGAAGCGCCGGTGACGTCGAACTTGGCCAATCTCGACAAGCCGAAGCTGCCGCGCACGCTCAATGCTTCGATCGAGGCGTTCGCCGCCTCGGATTTCTGCGCTGATGCCTTCGGCGATGCCTTCCGCGACAATTATGCCGAGAGCCGGCGGGCCGAGCAGGCGGCGTTCGACGCCTGGCAGGCGTCGCACATCACCGACTTCGAATGGCAGCGCTATTTCGTCAGCTAGTCATGCCAGAGCGAAACCGGCCGGCTTTCGCTGGGCGGTTTATCTAGGCATCAGCCGCAGACGCGGACCTCCTCGATCACCCTGTGGTGGTGGCGCCAGTGCTTGACCAGTTCGATATGGCAGCGGTGATGCCGGTGGTGGCGGCGATACTCGCCATCGTTGTAGTCACCGTACTGCACGCTGCCGTTCTGATCGTCACCATACTGGTTGTCGTTGTTATACCGGTGATGGCGACGAACGACAATTTCGCCGTTGTCGGACTGATCGTCCTGTGAATACTGGTTGTTGTCGTCGGACTGGATAATCACGCTTGCGGCTTGCGTGGGTGCAATGACCGCAGCTGTCGCGGCAAATGCCAACATGGAAGCTAAAATCAGTTTTTTCATTTCATCCTCCTGCGAGTTAAAGACATATCAACTCGACATATCAACTCGCGGAAGAACCGGGCGGTTCCACCGGAAATCTACACGCTTTGCGACGCCGGAGATATCAAGGCGTTATCGGAGACACGCTCCAGGCGCACGAAGGCCGTCAGCGGCAGGTGGTCGGAGGCAACGCGCGAAAGCGGCGTGTCATGCGCGTCGACAGCGGCAATCATGCCATGCCTGTTGGCCATGATCCGGTCGAGCGCCAGCAGCGGCAGGTTTGAGGGGAAGGTGGGGACCGCCGGCGGCTGCGGGCCGAACGTCGCATGCAGCGTGTTGAGCGCGGAGCGGTTGCCGAGCCGCCATTCGTTGAGGTCGCCGAGCAGCAAGGTCGGCTTTTCGTCCGGGCTGTTCATCAGTTCAAGCACGACACGTGCTTGCTGGGAGCGCGAACGGCGCAGCAGGCCAAGATGGGCGGCGATAATGCGCAGCGTCTGACTTCCATCGAGGTCGATCTCCGCCACCACCGCGCCGCGCGGCTCCAGACCCGGAAGCTTGATCTGATGCACGTCACGAACGACGCCCTTCTTGAACAGCAGGACATTGCCATGCCAGCCATGGCCCTTGCCGGTCGCGGAAATCGGCACCGGAACCAGGCCGGTTTCCCGCTCGAGCCGGGGCAGGTCGAGAAGCCCATCACGGTCGCCGAAACGGTTGTCGGCTTCCTGCAGCGCAATGACATCCGGATCGATTTCGCGGATAACGCGGATGGTCCGCTCCGGGTCGAACTTCCTGTCGACGCCGATGCATTTGTGGACATTGTAGGAGGCAACCAGTGTGCCGGTGATGGCTGTCGTCTTGTGTGCAGCGGCGTTTGCCTTCTGCATCCGGCGGTCACGAATGGATAGAAGCATGCTTGCCGGGAGGCTGCGTCCGTTCATTCGCATCGTGTGCCTGCCATTTCAGCTGCTTTCACCATGCACCTCAAATAGAGTCTTTGGGCTTATGTTCCATGATCGACACCAAACTATCCGGCAAACACGTCGTTTTGTTAAAGATAGGGTGAACCCATCTAGGGCTAAGCCCATCTAGAGATAGGGTGAACCCAGCCAAAGCACCCGGTCGAACAGCCTGATAAGGAATGGCCGGGCCCGCAACGCGTCCAGCGTCACCGGCACGGCGGAGGCGATTGCCGACCCGATCCGCGCCTCGATCTCGCTGGCAAAGCCGGCGTCGAGCACCTCGAGGTCGATCTCGAAATTCAGCCGCAGCGACCGGGCGTCAAGATTGGAAGAGCCGACATAGGCCCACACACCGTCGATCGAAAGCAGCTTCGAATGGTCGAACGGTCCCTCGGTACGCCAGACGCGGCAATAATGTTTCAGCACCTGGTCGAACTGCGCCGTCATCGCACGGTCGACTAGGAAGAGGTTGTTCACGGCCGGCACGACGATGTCGATTTCGACACCGCGTCTGCCGGCGGTGATCAGCGCACTGATCAGTTCCCGATCCGGCAGGAAATAGGGCGACATCAGGCGGATCGACTTGCGGGCGACTGAGAAGGCACCGATCAGCAGCTTGTGGTTGGTCTCGTTGCTGGCGTCCGGGCCGGACGCGACCGCCCGTACCAGCATCGGCACGCCGGGCGACGGTGACAGCGGGGCAATTCGCCAGGCATCCCCCTTCAGAGCCTCATTGGTGGCGAAGCGCCAGTCCTCGGCGGCGACCGAAAAGAGGTCGGCTACGACCGGACCGGTCACCCGGAAATGTGTGTCCCTGGCGCTGTTGGAGCCGGCGAATTCGGCGGAGAAGCCCTTGCGGATGTTCATGCCGCCGGTGAAGGCGGCCATGCCGTCGACCACCAGGATCTTCCGGTGGGTCCTGAGATTGGCGTAGGGCAGGCGCAGGCCCATGACGATGTTGCCGTTGAAGACATCGGCGGGGATGTTGGCCTCGCGCAAATGCCCAAGGATGCTCGGCACGGAGTAGCGGGCGCCGACGGCATCGATCAGCACGCGGACGGTGACGCCGCGCCGGACAGCTCCAGCCAGCGCTTCGACGAAGAGCAGGCCGACGGCATCATTGTCGAAAATATAGGTCTCGAGCAGGATGCTGCGCTCGGCGCCGTCGATGGCCGCGCACATGGCGGCATAGGCCTCGTCACCTGTCTCCAGCACATCGATTGCATTTCCCGGGTTGAGCGCGCGCCGTGCCACCCTGTCGCCCAGTGTTCTCAAGCCCGTGAAGCGCTGGCCGTACCGCTCGACGATCAGGGCCTCTTCGGCGGCGAGGTCGCGTTCATACTTGGCGGACACCGCGTCGCCGGCCAGCGGACGCTGTGCGGTGATCGTGGCACGACGAATGCGGTTGATGCCGGCGACGGCATAGATCAGCACGCCGAGGATCGGCGACAGCACCATGACGCCGACCCAGCCGGTGGCGGCGCGGACATCCTCCTTGGTCATGACGGCGTGGGCGATGCCAGCGGTCGCCATCACCACCGAGATGATGGCGAGAATTTGTGGCCAGTGAGTCGCCAGGGTCTCCAACATGGCCGAGACTATCCAGCGAGCGATTGCAGAAGGCAATGCGGCCTATCATGTCGCCGGATTGCGCGGGTCGCGCGTCCGCAGATAGCCGCTAGAGACCCAGAGAGGCCTTGAAAGCAGAAAGCTGCTCGTCGGCGACCGCAACCACGTGCTGCGGCTCGGGATAGGCGCCGGTCTGCACGTCGGATATGAACTCACGATAGGCGGCGATGCGCTCGCGCTGCAGCCGCTCATATTCGGCGGCGAAGTTGCGGTAGGTCTTGGCGTGGCGCGGCCTGTGGCCAGCAGTGTGGCCAAGCACGTCCTCGCTGAACAGATACTGTGCGTCGGCATGCGGCCCGGCGCCCATGCCGAGCATGATCAAGGGTGTATTCCGGGTGATCAGTTCGGCAACCCGGTCGGGCACCACTTCCAGCTCGGCGCCGAAGCAGCCGATGGCCTCCAGGCGCTTGACGTGATCCCACACCGCCCGCGCACTCTCGGCCGTCCTGCCGACGGCCTTGAAGCCGCCGGTCCAGGTGCATTGCGAGGGGATCAGGCCGACATGGGCGACGACCGGCACCGCATTGTCGCAGAGCGCCTTCTGGATATCGAGCGAGGCGGCGCAGTAGAAGCAATCGCCGCCGATGCGCATGAAGTGGTAGGCGGTTTTCAGATAATCCTCCGACGTGACCAGATCGCCGGCGGGGCCATAGGGTAGCCCGACCTGCACGAAGCAGCGGCCGGCCGCCTCGCGCATCTCTGGCGTGAAGAAGCGGCCCTCGATCGAAAGCATATCGACGCCGGCTGCATCCGCCGCTGCCGCCTCCTCAAGCGAGGTGACGTACAGCATGGAAATCTTTTGTCCGCGACCCTTCATGGCGCGGATGTCGGCGACGGTGGGGCGGCTGCTCTTGGTGACCATTCTTGTTCCCTCAGACGGTGAAAGCTTCGCGGAAGGCCTGCAGGGCAAATTCGGGATCACCGGAGGCAAACGCCTCCATGCCCACCGGCCCACGGTAGCCCATGTCCTTCAGTGCACGGGCGATGCCGCGATAGTTGATCTCGCCGGTGCCGGGCTCCATGCGTCCGGGCACATCGGCCACCTGGACCTCGCCGATCCACGGCAGGCAGGCGCGGCACAGCTCGATCAGGTTCCCTTCGCCGATCTGCGCATGGTAGAGATCGAGATTGAGGCGCAGGCCCGGCCGGTTGATATCAGACACTAGTGCAAGCGTGTCCTCGGCGCGCCCAAACGGCACGCCGGGATGGTCGACCGGCAGGTTCAAATTCTCCAGCGTGAACGTCACGCCCTCGGCTTCGGCGAGGTCGGCAATGCGGTTCAGCGTGTCGCGCGCCTTGAGCCACATCGCGCCGGTGACGATCTCGCAGGGCGTGACCGGCAGGCCGCCATCGCCCAGTCCGGTACCATGCAGATTGAGCCGCGCGACGCCGAGGCGCTTGCCGACCGCCGCCGTCTCCTTAGCCGTCTTCAGCAATTCGGCGGCACCCTCGTCATCGGCCAGCCGGCCGTGCAAATATCCATTCATGATCGAGAAGGTCGCGCCGGATCTTTCCAGCATTGCGAGATCGTGCTCGGGCCAGTTCCAGAGGCCGACCTGGAAGCCCATTTCGGTGAGGCGCTTGACGCGCCATTCCATCGGCCGGTCGCGCCACAGCATTTCGACGCAAGCCGCAAGCGTAAACGTATCGGACATGTCAGACCTCGATGTACACGCGGCCGTCCTCGACCTTCGTGGTGTAGGTTTTCAGGTTCACGCAGACCGGTGCGCGCAGCGCTTCGCCGGTCCGGTAATCGAACACGCCGTTGTGCTTCGGGCATTCGATCCTGTGTTCCATAACCAACCCGCCGCTCAGATGCACCTTCTCATGCGTGCACAGCCCGTCGGTGCAGAAGAATGCATCGTCGGGGCTACGGTAGATGGCGAATGTCCGGCCCTCGTGATCGAAGCGGATGACGTCCTCTTCCTCGATGTCATCGGTCGCGCACGCATCAATCCACTTTGCCATTGCTGGTTCCTGCAAGCCTGTCTTTGGTTGGTTGAAAAAGGCGGCCGGCGGACCACGCATTCCGCCGGCCGTACAGGAAGATGCCCGGGAGGAGGAGATGGGCGTCTTCACTGGTCACGCGTGGCTCGCGCCCTGCGTCGCATGCCCGTTGTCAGCCGCCGAGAAGCTCTCGATCTCGGCTTCAAGCTCGGCCATCTGCTCGCCGCCGGCCATCAGGTCGGTGATCGCCTCGCGGCTCTTCTCGCCCTTGCGAAAGTCGGCGGCCTTTGAGCCTCTGATGAGGACGGCGAAGTGGTCGCCGACGGTCAGGGCATGGACGACATTGTGGGTGATGAAGATCACCGCAATGCCCTTGCGGCGCGCCTGCAGCACAATGCGCAGCACGTGCGCCGCCTCCTTGACGCCAAGCGCCGCGGTCGGCTCGTCGAGGATCAGCACGCTGGCGCCGAAATGCACGGCGCGCGCGATCGCCAGCGCCTGGCGTTCACCACCGGACAGCCCACCGACAAGGCGGTCGCCGTCATCGATGCGGGTGATGCCGAGCTGGCGCATCTCGGTGACGGCGATCTCGTTGGCCCGTTTGCGGTCGTAGATGGTCAGCGGCCCCCAGCGTCGCGTCGGCTCGGCGCCGACGAAGAAGGAGCGGCCGATGCTCATCAGCGGGAACGTCCCGCCGAACTGGTGGACGGTGGCGATGCCATGGTCGCTGGCGTCGCGCGGGCTGTCGAAGGCGACTGATTTGCCGTCCATATCCATCGTGCCCGATGTCGGCTTGTGGACACCGGAGAGGATCTTGATCAGCGTCGACTTGCCAGCGCCATTGTCGCCGAGCAGGCACAGCACCTCGCCTCTGTTGACCTCGAGCGAGATGTCGTGGAGCACATCGATCGGACCGAACGACTTGTTGATTCCAGTCAGCCTGAGCAGGGGCGGTGTCATCAGCGAGCCCTCGATTTGGCACGTGGTGCGTAGGTCAGCGCCATGGTGCGGAAGGTGTTGTTCATCAGCACGGCCGCCAACAGCAGGACGCCGATGATCAGGCTTGCCCAGTTGGCGTCGAAGCCGGTGTAGAAAATGCCCTGGTTGACGATGGCGAAGGTCAGCGTGCCGAGCACGATGCCGACGACCGAACCGTAGCCGCCGGTGAGCAGCACGCCGCCAATGACCACCGCGATGATCGAGTTGAAGATGAAGGATTGGCCTGCGGCCACTTGCGCGCTGTTGTAGAGGATCGCCTGTGACATGCCGACAAAGGAGGCGCACAGGCCGCTGCTCATGAACAGGGCGATGGTCACCCGGTCGGTCGGGATGCCGGCGTTGCGGGCGCTGACGGCATCGCCGCCCATGGCCAGGATCCAGTTGCCGAAGCGCGAGAAATTCAGGATGAAGCCGACGATCAGGATGGCGGCGATCCACCAGAACAGCGTCACCTCGAACTTGCCGCCGAGATAGTCGCCGAACAGAAGCTTGGCGGTCGGTCCGCTCTTCAGCGCGACGCTGGTGCTGCCGGAGAGGATGACCGAGAGGCCGAGCGTCAGGCCGGCGAGCGCAAACAGCGTGGCCAGGGTGACGACGAAGGACGGCACCTTGGTGCGGATCACCAGCACGCCGTTGATGAAGCCGACGGCGAGCCCAAGGCCGAGCGCGGCGAGGATGCCGACGATGATCGGCAGGCCGTAATGGCCCGACAGGATAGC
>NZ_RZQG01000220.1:0-7652 GCF_003998635.1 Mesorhizobium sp. M7D.F.Ca.US.004.03.1.1 | reverse complement strand
GGTTGGCCTCAGCCTCAATCCGGAAGCGGCGGCGGTGATGACCGTGGTGCTGTCGCTGAATTTTCTCTCCGTCGCCGTCATCGACTATGCCGGCCAGGTGATATCAGAGGAACAGCGCCGGCTGGACACGCTGACCATGTCGCGGGACGCGCTGATCGGCGAATGCACGGCAATCGTGCGGCGCCGTCTCGAGGACCCTGATCTCGACGTCCGCAGCATCGCCCGCATTGCGCTGGCAATCCAGGGCATCACCGACACCCGCGCCCGCGCCATGCTGTGGTCGCCTATCACGCCGCACACCGACATCGCCTTCGCCGACATACTCGAGGACGAGTTCGGCATCCCCGCCACCATGGAGAATGACTGCAACATGATGGCGATAGCGCTACGCTGGCGCGATCCTGATCGCTACCGCGACGATTTCATCGCCATCCTTTTGTCGCATGGCATCGGCATGGGCCTGGTGCTGAAGGGCGAGCTCTTCACCGGCACCCATTCCTCGGGCGGCGAGTTCGGCCACATGATCCATCAGCCGAAAGGTGCGCTCTGCCGCTGCGGGCGGCGCGGCTGCGTCGAGGCCTATGCCGGCAACTACGCCATCTGGCGCAACGCCAGGCAGCTGGGCGAGGACGCAGAACCCGTCGCCGATGTCAGCGACGCCGACATGCGCGCCCTGGCGACCGCGGCCCGCGAAAGGGATGGCCCCGAGCGCGAGGCCTATCGCAAGGCCGGCGAAGCGCTCGGCTACGGTCTCGGCAGCTTGTTCGCGCTGATCGATCCGGCGCCCGTCGCCATGGTCGGCGTCAGCGCCGCTGCCTTCGACCTGATCGAGCCGGCATTGCGCGAGGCGATTGCCCAGACCGCCGGCGGCCAGCACTCGAAATCGATTTCCTTCGACACCGAGCCGAACGAACTGCCGCTGATCCGCGAAGGCTGCGCCATGCGCGCGCTGACCTTCGTCGACCAGGAGATTTTCGCGCCGGGCGCGCAGGCGAGAGGAAGCGTCGCAGGCAAAAACGTGGCGTGAATTCAGACGGGCGAGTTCAATCCTCGCGGATCGCGTAGCCCGCCCCACGAATGGTGCGGATGACGTCCGGCATGCGGCCGTTGTTGACCGCCTTGCGCAGGCGGCCGACATGCACGTCGACCGTGCGCTCGTCGATGTAGATCGTCTCGCCCCAGACATTGTCGAGCAGCTGGCTGCGCGAGAAGACGCGGCCGGGATGGCGCATCATGAACTCGAGCAGGCGGAACTCGGTCGGCCCTAACCGGATCTCGCTCTTCTTGCGATAGACCCGGTGCGACTCACGATCGAGCACGATGTCGCCGACCTTCAGCACGCTGGACAGCACTTCCGGCTTGGCGCGGCGCAGCAGCGCCTTAACCCTGGCCATGAATTCCGGCGTCGAGAACGGCTTGACCAGATAGTCGTCGGCGCCGGTCGACAGGCCACGCACGCGGTCGCTTTCCTCGCCGCGCGCGGTCAGCATGATGATTGGCAGCCGCTCGGTCTCGGGACGCATTCTTAGCCGACGACAGAGTTCGATACCCGAAACCGCAGGCACCATCCAGTCGAGCACCAGAAGGTCGGGAACGTTCTCCTGCAGCCGGATCTCGGCCTCGTCGCCGCGCGTCACCACCTCGACCTGGTAACCCTCGGATTCCAGATTGTAGCGGAGCAGCACGCCTAGCGGCTCCTCATCCTCCACCACCATGATGCGTGGCGCGATCATCGACTGGTCACCCCTGTCGTCATGCCGCCGGCGCGGACATTGCCGTCTCGTCCTGCTTCGGGCGATTGGCGGGCAACTGCGTGCCGGTCAAAACATAATAGGCATTTTCAGCGATGTTGGTCACATGGTCGCCGATGCGCTCGAGGTTCTTGGCGCAGAACAACAGATGCGTGCAGGCAGTGATGTTGCGCGGGTCTTCCATCATGTAGGTCAGCAGTTCGCGGAACACCGAGGTGTATTTGACGTCGATGCGCTCGTCGGCGGCGCGCAGTTTCGCCAGGGCCGCGGCGTCGCGCGCCGCATACTCCTCGATCACGCCCTGCACCTGGATCAGCACCAGCTGAGCCATTGCGTCGATGGAATGCGACAGGTCACGCGGTGTGACGCTGAGGCCGACGGTGCCGACGCGCTTGGCGATGTTCTTGGCAAGGTCGCCGATGCGTTCGAGATCGCCGGCCATGCGGATCGAACCGACGACATGGCGTAGATCGTCGGCCATCGGCTGCCGCTTGGCGATCAACGTGATGGCGCGGTCGTCGAGCTCGCGCTGGCGCGCGTCCATGATCGCATCGTCGGAGACGACGCGCTGTGCGAGGGCGTTATCGGAATTCAAAAGCGCCTTGGTGGCACCACCGACCATCGAGCCGGCGAGATCGCCCATATCGCTGATGAGCCTGCTGATTTGTCCGAGATCCTCGTCGAAAGAAGCGACTGTGTGTTCGCCCATGATCTTGTCCCTCGTATGCCTGAACTCAGCCGAAGCGGCCGGTGATGTAGTCCTGCGTGCGCTTCTCGCGGGGCGACGTGAAGATCTTCTCGGTGCGGTCGAACTCGACCAGTTCGCCCAGATACATGAAGGCCGTCTGCTTCGACACGCGCGCCGCCTGCTGCATGTTGTGGGTGACGATGACGATCGTGTAGTCGGCTTGCAACTCGTCGATCAGCTCCTCGATCTTGGCGGTCGACAGCGGGTCAAGCGCCGAGGCCGGCTCATCGAGCAGGATGACTTCCGGCTTCACCGCCACGGTGCGGGCGATGCAGAGCCGCTGCTGCTGACCACCGGAGAGGCTGAGGCCGCTGGCGTTGAGCTTGTCCTTGACCTCGTTCCAGAGTGCTGCGCGCTTCAGCGCCTGCTCGACGCGGCCGTCCATCTCGGACTTGCTGAGCTTCTCATAGAGCCTGACGCCGAAAGCGATGTTTTCGTAGATCGACATCGGAAATGGCGTCGGCTTCTGGAACACCATGCCGATCTTGGTCCGCAGCAGGTTGAGATCCTGCGAGCGGTCGAGAACGTTCTGGCCGTCGAGCAGCACCTGACCTTCGGCGGTCTGCTTGGGATAGAGTTCGTAGATGCGGTTGAAGACGCGCAGCAGCGTCGACTTCCCGCAGCCCGAAGGCCCGATGAAGGCGGTGACGCTGCGCTCGGGCAAGGACAGCGTGATGTCCTTCAGCGCCTTGCTCTGGCCGTAGTAGAAGTTGAGGTTCTTGACCTCGATCTTGGCCTTGGCGGTGGCCTCGGCGGCGATCGTCATGTCTGGAGACAACATCTGGCTCATTTGTCCTCTCTGCGTCCGGTCAGGCTGCGAGCAACGATGCTGAGCGCGAGAACCGTCAATGTGATGATGAGTGCACCGGTCCAGGCCAGTTGCTGCCATTCCTCGTAAGGGCTGAGAGCGAACTGGAAGATGGTGACAGGCAGGCTGGCCATCGGCGCGTTGAGATTGCTCGACCAGAACTGGTTGTTGAGCGCCGTGAAGAGCAGTGGCGCCGTCTCGCCGGAGATACGGGCGATCGACAGCAATATGCCGGTGACGATGCCGGAAAGCGCGGCGCGGTAGGCGACCGACTTGATGACCACCCAGCGCGGCGCGCCGATCGCGGTGCCGGCTTCGCGCAAGGCGTTCGGCACCAAATTGAGCATGTCTTCGGTGGTGCGCACGACAACCGGGATGACGAGGATGGCGAGCGCGACAGCACCGGCGATCGCCGAGAAATGCCCCATCGGCCGCACCATCAGTTCGTAGACGAACAGGCCGATGATGATCGACGGCGCCGATAACAGGATGTCGTTGATGAACCGCACCACGGTGGTCAGCTTGGAAAAGCGACCGTACTCGGCCATGTAGGTTCCGGCCAGCACGCCGATCGGTGTGCCGACGATGACGGCGATGACGGTCATCACCACGCTGCCATAGATGGCGTTGAGCAGGCCGCCGGCGTCGCCGGGCGGCGGCGTCATCTGCGTGAAGACATCAAAGGACAGGCCGGCGGCGCCCTTGTAGACCAGCGCGCCGAGGATGAGCGCCAGCCAGGCTAGGCCGATGCCCGCCGCGGTGACGCACAGCGTCATCATCACGGCATTCTTCCTCTTGCGGCTCTGGTGAAGCGATGTGGCTGTCGACATCGGTCAGGCTCCGGTGCGGGCGTCGATGCGCATCAGCATGTAGCGGGCGATGGCAAGGATCAGGAAGGTGATGACGAACAGGATCAGGCCGAGCGCCACCAGCGAAGAAGTGTAGAGATCGCCGACGGCTTCGGTGAATTCATTGGCGATGGTCGCCGAGATCGTCGTCGCCGGCGCGAACAGCGACGTCGAGATGCGGTGCGCGTTGCCGATGACGAAGGTCACCGCCATGGTTTCGCCGAGCGCGCGGCCAAGGCCGAGCATGACCCCGCCCATGATGCCGATCCTGGTGTAGGGGATAACCACGCGGCGGGTCACTTCCCAGGTCGTGCAGCCGATACCGTAGGCCGACTCCTTCAGCACCGGCGGCACTGTGTCGAAGACGTCCTTGGTGATCGAGGTGATGAAGGGCAGCACCATGATGGCCAGGATCAGCGACGAGGTCAGCAGGCCGATACCGTAGGGGGGACCGGCAAACAGGCTGTTAAGGCCGGGAATGCCGTGGAACACGCCGATGATGAAGGGCTGCACGGTCGTCTGCAGGAACGGCGCCAGCACGAACAGGCCCCAGATGCCGTAGATGATCGAGGGGATGCCGGCGAGCAACTCGACCGCCATGCCGATCGGCCGCCGCAGCGGGCGCGGGCAAAGCTCGGTGAGAAAGATGGCGATGCCGATGCCGAGCGGCACGGCAATCAGGATGGCGATGGCGGACGTGATGATGGTGCCGTAGATCGGCGCCAGCGCACCGAATTTCTCCGTCACCGGGTTCCAGCTTTCGCTGGTCAGGAAGGAGAAGCCGAAGGTCGACAGGGCTTGCCAGGATCCGGCAAACAGCGAGATCGCAACGCCGCCGAGCAGGACCAGCACCAATATGGCAGCGGCCCGGGTCATCCCGTGGAAAATCGAGTCCGTCAGCGCGAACCGTCTGACAATCGCGTCGCGCGAACCTCGAATGGCTGGCAAGGCTTCCTGGACAGCGCTCATGTGAAGCTCGGCTCTTTGTGTTGAGGGACGAATAAGGAGCGCCGCGGCGCGGCGCTCCTTTGGAGGATGTTATTCGCCAGCGTAGACGGGCTTGCCGTCGGCTTGGATGTCAGCCTTCCAGGAGGTCTTGATCAGGTCGACGACGCTATCGGGGATCGAGACATAGTCGAGCGCCTTGGCGGTTTCCTTGCCGTCCTTGTAGGCCCAGGCAAAGAATTTCAGCGCTTCACCGGTTGCGGCAGCATCGTCCGGAACCTTGTGGATCAGCACCCAGGTCGAGGCAGCGATCGGCCAGGTGGTGTCGCCGGGCTCGTTGGTGATGATGACGTTGAAGTTTTTCGCGCCCTTGAAGTCGGCATTCGAAGCAGCCGCGCCGAAGGATTCGAGCGACGGCTCGACGACCTTGCCGGCGGCATTCACCAACTTGGAGTAGGACAGGTTGTTTTGCTTGGCATAGGCATACTCGACGTAGCCGATGCCGCCGTCGGTCTGCTTGACGGTGTTGGCAACGCCTTCACTGCCCTTGGCGCCGACGCCGGTCGGCCATTCGACCGCCGTGTCCGAACCGATCTTGTCCTTCCAGTCGGGCGACAGCTTGACCAGGTAGTTGGTGAAGTTGAAGGTCGTGCCCGAGCCGTCCGAGCGATGGACAACGGCGATCGCCGTCGATGGCAGGGTCAGGGTCGGGTTCAGTGCCTTGATCGCGGCGTCGTCCCAGGTGGTGATGGCGCCGAGGTAGATCTGAGCGATCGTCTTGCCGTCAAGGACGAGTTCGCCCGGCTTGACGCCGGTCAGGTTGACGATCGGCACGATGCCGCCCATCACCATTGGAAACTGCACGAGGCCGTTCTTTTCCAGGTCGGCGTCGGACATCGGCTTGTCGGTGGCGCCGAAGGTCACGGTCTTGGCGATGACCTGCTTGATGCCGCCGCCTGAACCGATCGACTGGTAGTTGAGGCCGATGCCGGTGTCTTTCTTGTAGGTGTCGGCCCACTTGGCGAACACCGGATAAATGAAGGTCGAGCCGGCGCCGGAAAGATCAGCTGCCATTGCCGCGGAAAGGGTGAAAGTAGACGCCGTAGCCATTGCGATCGCAACGGCCGCCGAGCGGATGAAATGTCTCATGTGGCCTGCTCCTGTTCGGAAGATGGTCTCTCGGCGCCATTCCTCTCGGCGCCCGCTGAGGCCAATAGCCTTCGATTATTACAGTCGCATGACAGTTTGATGTCACCCCGGTAACGCGTCATTGGGGTGAGGAAAACGCCGGCCAGCCGGCACTCCCGATTGAGCCCGGCTTTGCTCCCGGAATCAGGCACTTGCGCCGTTTCAGGCCGAGACCGGCCCGCAGTTTCGGGACTGCCGCCTCGGCAAAGAAAATCCGGACGGGAGCGCGTTGCTCTCGGCCAGACGGTGTCGTGGCCGGGCCATCGCCGAAAACAGGTCCGTTGGGGTAGGTTGACGCTGTCTCATGCCGGCGGTCGCTGCTCCCGCCCGTAACTGGGAAGAGCGGAATTCGAATATGGTTATTGTCTCGATTAGGCACAGTTTTGATATGGTGCGATCGCACCATGGTGCTGCGCACGGGACGCGTCGCGAATCTCCGCATAGTTTCTCGCCAACAGGTGCGACGAGAGCCCCTTACCCGGCGTTGCGCTGAGCCTGGCGGCTGGCGCCGACCCAGCGCTCGACCTTCTCGAGCAGGGCTCGGGGACTGATCGGCTTGGGCAGATAGTCGTCCATGCCGGCCTCCAGGCAGCGCTCGCGATCGCCCTTCAGCGCATGCGCGGTGACGCCGACGATCGGCACATGCGCGCCGGTTTCTTCCTCCAGCCGGCGAATGGCGGCGGTTGCCTCGAGCCCGTTCATCTCCGGCATCGAGACATCCATCAGGATCATGCACGGATTGAGCCGGCCGAAGGCGTCGAGCGCCTTGCGGCCATTGCCGACGATCTCGAAACCATAACCGGTCTCACCGAGAATCTGGGTGAACACCATCTGGTTCACCTCATTATCCTCGGCCACCAGGATGTCCAACCTGTCGCCGCCACCCGCCACGGGTGGCCGGGGGCGAATCAAAGGCGGCTGCAGCAGCGCCCGCTGTTCAGACGGCGCCGAGGGCTGTGGCCGCACCACATTGCTCGCAGCGACGTCCGCTGCGAGCGGCAGCGCGTCGCTGCCGCTCGTGTTGTGGCGATGCCGCTGGATGGTGGCGACCAGCGTTTCCAGCAGCACCGAAGAGCGCGCGGGCTTGATCAGCTGGGCATCGATGCCAAGATCGCGATAGCTGGTGTTGGCGAGCGACTGGTCGACCGAGGTCAGCATGATGATCGGCGTGCCGGCAAGGCCGGCAGTGTTGCGCACGATCCGCGCCATTTCGGCGCCGCTCATCTCAGGCATCTGGTAGTCGAGCACGACGCAATCGACCGGCACGCCATAGGCGGCGGCGGCGATCAGCACCTTGAGGCCCTCGGCGCCGCTTTCGGCCGCGCAGGAATCGAACGTCCACGATGTCATCTGCTCCGTCAGGA
>NZ_RZQG01000021.1:0-20667 GCF_003998635.1 Mesorhizobium sp. M7D.F.Ca.US.004.03.1.1 | reverse complement strand
CTGGGAATTCCTGCGTGATGCCGCCGATTCCAAGCAGCTTCATACGGCGCGAGCGGCCGCCAACGGCCTGTTTTCTGCCTATCTGGCGCGCGATGGCTTCAAGGGGGCCGCGCAGATCCTCGAAGGGAAAAAGGGCATGGCGGCAGGCATGTCCAGCGACGCCGATCCGGCCCGCCTGACGGACGGCCTCGGCAGCCGTTGGACAACCGAGGAGACGTCCTTCAAATGGCACGCCGCCTGCCGGCACACCCATCCGGCCGCTGACGCGCTGCAGTCTCTCATGCTCCGCGAAGGGCTCGGTCCGGACGACATCACTAACGTGGTGACCCATGTCCACCAGGGAGCCATCGATGTCCTGGGCGCGGTGGTCATTCCGCAAACCGTCCATCAGGCGAAGTTCTCCATGGGTACGGTGTTGGGGCTCATCGCCGTCCATGGCGTCGCCGACCTCGACGCTTTCGAACGCCACGCACTTGCCGACGCCCGCGTCGCCCGTTTCCGGGCCAAGGTGCGGATGGAACGCGACGCCGAGGTCGACACCCTTTACCCCCGGCAATGGGTCGGCAAGGTGAGCATCACGACCGTTGACGGCCGCAAACTCGATGCCCGCGTCGACGAGCCCAAGGGCGACCCCGGCAACACGCTTGCGAAACAGGAACTGGAAGCCAAGGCCATACGCCTTGCCGAATTTCGAGGCGGCGCCACCGCTGACGAGATGCGCCGCTGCATGGCCCGCATCTGGAGGCTCGATCAGCCCGGGAGCACGGCGGATATATTTGCAGAGCCGTAGTCCGTTATAGCGCCGAACGCTCGAGCTCGCTCAAACCATCCCATTCATACACGATTGAGCAGCTCGAACTGGCACTCGCGGCCGGAGCCGACGCGGTTTTGTTGGACAACATGTCGGTCGAGCAGCTGACCCAGGCCGTGGCGATGGTTGGCGGACGGGCGATTACCGAGGCATCGGGCCGCGTGACCGCGCAGAAGGCCCCTGCAATTGCCGCGACCGGCGTCGACCTGATTTCGATTGGCTGGATCACACACAGTGCGCCGATCCTCGATATCGGGCTGGATTGGGAAAGGTCTTGATCTGTCTGTGTCACAATATGTAGCACTTTAACATGTAGCAGGACGCAGTTTGCCGTAATGGAACTTCCACTGATGTCGCCGAGCGCCCGTCGAGACATTCATGCACGGATGCGCTTGCGATGGAAACGGATCATCCGCCATCTGCACCAACCATCTTTCCGATCCTCAGTTCGCCTGGCACCACTCCGCAGGCATGGTTCTGGGACATTGCGGGCCTGCCTCGGCCTTATCTCGCAGGGGGCAGTTTGCTCCGCGCGACAGCGACGATCGCTTCGGCGGTTATGCCGAAATGCCGGAACAGATCCTTGCCGGGCCGGATGCGCCAAAGGACTGCATGCCGACGAAATCGCCATCCCGCCCAATGAAGCAATCCCAGCCCTGGCGAATGGCGGCCTCGACAGCGATCTTGACCGGCGTATTGCCGATGACGGACGCGCGATAGGCAGCCGGCTGTTCGGCGAACAGCTCGAAGCGGGGCTTGGAATAGTGCGTTGACGCGCGCTTGTCGACGACGTCGAGCTGGCGCCACCTCATCGTAAGGAGACGTCGTTGACTCAACCAAGCATGCGTCAGACTAAAACTGGTGATCACTATTTCAGATCTGATGGATCTGGATCCGATTATTTCCCGGCTCCCCCGAGCAAACCGCGCACGAAGGCTTTTTGGAAGAGCAGGTAGGCGAGCATCACCGGCAGAAGCGAGATAAGCGTGGCGGCCATCAGCGGACCGTATTCAACCTGCAGGCTGCTGGCGAAACCGGCTATCGTCACCGTGACAGGTCTGGCCTCGTCGCTCGTTGTCAAGGTAATGGCAAAGAGAAGGTCGTTCCAGATGGCGCGACTCTGGATGATCGCGAGAGCGGCGAGACCTGATCCCGACGCCGGAAGAAGAAGCCGCCAGAAGTAGGCTGCCGGGCTGCAGCCGTCGATGAGTGCCGCCTCATACATCGACCTGGGTACCGACGCGAAGAAATTCCGCATGAAGAAGGTGCAGAAGGGAACGCTGTAGGCGGTGTGGACCAGCCACATGCCGGGAATAGTGTCGTAAAGACCAATCGCCCTGATCAGAAAAAACAGAGGGATTTGGACGATCTGGAAGGGAACGAGCATGCCCGTCAGCAGGAAAAGATAGACCACCCGTCCGCCAGCTCCGCGCATGTAGGCAAGCGGATAGCCGGAAATCGCCCCCACCAGCAGCGACAGGATCACGGATGGCACCGTAATCGCAATCGAGTTCAGGAAGCTTCGCCCCATCCGCTCGTAGGCGATGGCGTAATTCTGGAAGAAGAGTTCGTTCGGCAACGCGATCACTCGCGTTATTTCGGACGGCGATTTGAGCGACGTCAGGAACGCAACGACCAGGGGGGCGGCAAAGATCGCCGCCGCCGCCACCAGGATCGAAAACGGTAGAGCCGTGCGCTTGGCGGTTGCAGTGTTCATCTATTCCGCCTCGCTGTCCTGGACACGTTTTGCCAGCTGGTAGATGTAGGGCATGATGATGACCCCGGCGATCACCAGAAGGTAGACCGAAATCGCGCTGGCGCGGCCCATCTCGAATCTACCGAAGGCGGTGTCGTACATCTGCGTGGCCAGGACCTCGGAGGCATATGCGGGGCCGCCATTGGTCATCGCCCAGACAATATCGAACAGGCGCATCGCGTCGACCGCGGCCATACCGAGGACGACGATCGTGGAGGGCCATAGAAGCGGGAAGCTGACTTTCCAGAAGACCTGCCAGGGCGTCGCCCCCTCGATCCTCGCGGCCTCTATGTACTCGACCGGAATATTGCGAAGGCCCGCGAAGAACACCAGGAAGGCGAAACCCGTCGTCCACCACATCATCGAGCCCATGAGCGCGAAGTTGACGATCGAGGGGTCCCCCAGCCAGTTCTGAGCCAGGCCACCCAACCCGACCGACCGCATGACTGTCGTCAGCAGGCCATTGGTCGGCTCATACATCCAGCGCCAGATCGCGGCCACGGCCACGGCCGGGATCGTGAAGGGCAGGAAGAAGATGACCCGGAACACCGATTCTCCCTTCATGCCCCTGTCGAGCAAAGCCGCCAGGAGCAGGCCGAGGCTCGTTGGCCCAAGCAGGAGGAAGACGAGCCAGGAAATGTTGTTCAAAAGAGCGTGGAAGAAGCGCGATTGGTGAAGCAGCACGACGTAGTTCTGCAGCCCGACATACTTCGGAGAGGGTGAGAAACCATCCCAGCTGTGAAGCGACAGATTGAATGTGGAAACGATGGGATAGACATAGAAAACGGCAAAAAGGGTTACAGGAAGCGACAGAAAGATTGCGTGGGTCACCCCTTCGGTCTGAAACTTCCGGCGCATAAGTTGGAAGTTCGGCATGTCGGATTGTTCTCTCGGCGAGCGGAATCAACAAATCGTATCGTCAACGTCCCTGGATGTCGGGCCGACATGTGTCGGCCCGACCACGGTATCACCACTTCAGATAAGATCCCTCCGTCAAAGCTTCCTGCCGCAAGCCCTCAAGCGTCGTTATCATCTCGTTTTCGTTTGCATCGGAGGGGTCGATCGCGAATTTCTCCATTTGGACGCCCAATTCCGTGCCGACCTTGGTGGGCAGCAGGAAAAACAGGTTCGGCAGCACAGCGTTGGCCTTTGATGCATCCGCCAGTTCCTTCGCGAATTTGGCACCCACGGCATCGTAGATCGACGGATCAACCGTCACATTTGGTGCGAGTGAACCTTTCGGAACGGCAAATGCCGCCTGACCTTCCGCCGACGCCGCGGAGATGACGAATTTTTCAGCGGTTTCAAGCGTATCGGCCGGTCCTTCCGGAACCGCAAAGGCATCCATCTGGAAAATCGCCTTGCCCTCTGTCCCTGGCGCTGGAAACACATCGAACTTCTCAACGGGTGCGAAACCCGCCTGCTTGAAATAGGCCGCCGCCCAGGCGCCCATCATGAACATCCCGGTATTGCCGTTGACGACATCGTCGGCCGTTTGAGTCCAGGTCTTGCCGCTCCAGTTCTTGGCGTAGCACTTCACCATGGTGCTGCGGTAGAGGTCGAGGGCCTTGCGGAAATCCGGACTATCGAAGCCGAGTTCGCCGCTCGCGATCTTGTAGTAGCCCTCGGTGCCCACAGTGGAGACGAGGGGCGCGTAGAAGTTATACAGGCTCCAGAACGGCCCCCCCGCATTGCCCAAAGGCTCCACGCCCGCCGCGCGCAGCTTGTCGCATGCGGCCACCAGGCCTTCGTAGTCCTTGGGAGGCTGAAGCCCTGCTTTTTCGAAGATGGCCTTGTTGTAGAAGATGTTGTTGATCAGCGACAGGTCATAGGGAATGCCATAGGGCTTGCCGCCGATCTTGACGACCCGCTGAACGCCCTCCGGGAAAATCTCGTCGCCCTTGATTTTTGCCCAGGTCTCCGAGAGATCATGGAGTTTGCCGCTGTCGACGAACGTCTTCAGCTCCGATGCCATCGAGCTCTGATAGGCGGCGGGCGGCGTGTTTCCCATGAACGCGGTCTGCAATTGACGACGCATTTCAACGGCGTTGCCCGGAATCACCTTGCCGACGATCTGGTTGTTGGGATTCTGCTTGTTGGCGAAAGCGATCAGGGCTTCGATACCGGCCTTTTCAGATCCCGCCGCATAATAGTGCCAAAGCTCCTTCGGACCGTCGGCCCTGGCCGCTGATGCGCTCGCGAGCACCCCGAGCGCCATGCCGATCCATTTCAAGTTACTCATTGTTCTACCCTCTGTTGAGCCGAGCGTTTTGCCGTCGGCATATATTCTGTAAACAAGAAAAACCTACCTCCAAAAAACGATGTGCGTCAACAGATTGCGTTCAAAATATCCCAGTGAGCGAGTCCTACGATGAAGACAATTTCCACAACAGATTGATATATAACGATATTTATACGAAAAATGAAATTCACAGGTGTTCGTCGATTGACAACCCATACGGCCTCCTCGTATGAATTATTCTCAAAACAAGAAAAATATCGGAGCAAGGCTTGAGCAAGTCGTACATCAGGCATTTCAATGCCAATGCGATCTTTCACAGGATACGCATCGAGCCTAACGTTTCGCAGCGCGACATCGTCGCCAAGACGGGCATCGACAAGTCTGTCGTCTCCTCCATTGTCAATCAATTCAGTGAGTTGGGACTGGTTGAACGCAACCCTGTGGCGACCAGCAACAAACCTGGTCGCCCTATGGAAGGCCTCACCATCTCTCCCGAAAGCGGTCTGATCGTTGGCGTTCAGATCGAGGCTGACACAATCGGCTATGTCGCCGCCGCACTCGACGGAATCCCTGTGTGCTCCAAGGTCCAGGCTTTCGATGGAAAACTCGACGAGGTCGCCGATGTCGTCGCTCGGGGTGTGAAGGAAATAGTCAGTGAATGCGGTCGCGACAGCGAGACGCTCGGAGTCGGCATTTCACTTCCAGGCCTCCTCACGGACGAGGGCGTACTGCTTCACGCTCCCGTCCTTGGATGGCGCGGCGTCCCTGTGGTGGATATGTTCTCCTCCACACTGGATGCTCCCGTTTTTGCGGGCAATGACGGCAAGGCCGCCGCGATGGCGGAATACATGTTCGGTGAATGCGTCGACGTCAGAGATTTTATTTATCTGTTCTCGGGCTCTGGCGTCGGCGGCGCTCTATTCCTCGACGGCGACATCTATCGCGGTTCGACGGGACTGGCGGGAGAACTGGGACATATCAAGGTGGTCCCGCAAGGCCGCTATTGTTCCTGCGGCGCCTCGGGTTGCCTTTCAGCCTACCTTTGCGAGCCTGCGCTAGCAGAGGAGATCGGCAGGCTGACCGGCAATCTGCCATCCTCCTTCAAAGAGATCATTGAGCGCGCCAACGCGAATGATGAGGTCGTTGTCGGTGTGCTCGACAATGCTGGCGCAGTCCTCGGTTCTGCGATTTCCAGTCTCGTGAACATCTTCAATCCGCCATTGGTTTGCCTTGGCGGCGATATGGCGAGCGCAGAACCTTACCTTCGGCCAGCGGTCGAACGCGCCCTGCAGCGACTGGCGCATCCTTCGATGTCGGTCCAGACCAAGGTCATTTTCTCGCAGTTGTCGACGGTCAGCCCGTTTCTCGGTGGTGTCGCACTCGCGCTGGACGGTGTCACGGGTCTCGATTCTCCGCACGTCCTTCCATGAACTCAATCCAAGTCCATCCGAAAGTCAGAGAATGCGCATAGCTATCGTCGGCCTCTCCATTGAAATCATGCTCGCCTCTCCGGTTCCAACCACGCAGGACGCGATACAACACTACACCGGCAGGGACTTGTCCGAAGGCGATGTCTGGATGGTCCGGGGCATGCTAGCGCGCATGGCGCAGGATAGCGACGTCGAGGCGGTCCCGTTGTACTGGGCCACTGCGCTGCCCGGCGGGCCGCTGGAACTGTCGGCATATCAAGACGTCAAGGAAAAGACGCTCGCGCTCATCAGCGAACGCGGGCCGTTCGACGGGATGCTCGTTGCCAATCATGGCGCGTTGGAGGTCCAGGGTTTGGACATCGACGCAGACACCGATTTCATTCAGGCCATCAGGAATGTCCTTGGGCCTGATGTGCCGATCGGCGTGTCGCTCGATCTCCATGGCGACATGACTCCGGAACTTCTCGAGGCGTCCACGGTCATCAGCGTTCTGCGCACCGCGCCGCATCGTGACGACAGGCAGACGGGGTACCGAGCCGCCGACCAGCTTATCCGGGTCATTCGAACCGGCATTACGCCCAAGAAATCCGTCGTGAGCCTACCAATTCTCGTCCCCGGGGAGACGGCAGTCACAACCCTGGAGCCCGCGAAAAGCCTCTATGGCTCCTTGCCCGAATACGACAGCGTGCCAGGCATGATGGAGGCGAACATCCTTGTCGGATTCGCGTGGAACGACAGGCCCTGGACCGCCGTATCGGCGATTGCAGTAAGCGACGGCGACGCCGAGCTGGCGCGCGTGCAGGCCACACGGTTGGCGCAAGCCATATGGGCGAAGCGCGCAGAATTCAATCTCAAGATGGAGACCGCCGAGGTTCGGCAGGGACTGAGACTCGCGGTCGAATGCCCGCAGCGCCCCGTGTTCGTATCCGATTCGGGAGACAACACCACGGCCGGTGCGGCCGGAGATCTGACCCTTGTCTTGCAGGCAGCGCTCGACGACGAACAGGTCCGCGATGTCGTTGTCGCCGGCATTACAGCTCCCGAGACTGTCCGTAAACTCGTCCAGGCCGGTGTCGGCTCGACGGTGGAAATCGAATTGGGGGCCGAGCATCTTTCCCGTCCGAAGACGGCGCGCCGCGTCAGCGTGCTCGTGGAGGCATGCGGAGAAGAGTTGGTGCTGCCGGGATTTCAGCCATACCGATCCAAGGAGGGCGCGTGGGCCACGGTGCGAAGCGGCAACGTGATTGCAACATTCCACGCCAATGCCATCGGCATAACCACGCCGCACCATTTCGTTGCAATGGACATCAGTCCAACCGAGCACAAGGCATATGTCGTCAAGCTTGGGTATCTCCATCCTCAGCTCGAAGATGTCTCGGCTCGCCATATCCTGCTGCTGAGCGACGGCACCTCGCAATTGGACATGACGCAGTTGCAATGGAACCTGTTGCCTCGTCCGACCTACCCTCTCGACAAAGATTTCGAATGGGACGCGCAGGCCCGGATGTACGGCGATTGATCTCCCTCGCAGCCAATTTCAACAGCTCTCGCGCCGGCACAAACAAAAGGATGCCAAATGACCATTTCCCTCACATCCGTTCGGTTGCCGGACTTCGGCATCCTCGGCGAAAGGCCGCACGTTCCCGCTGAGATATATGATGCTCGTGTCCGCGCCGCCTATGACAAAGCGGGGTGCGACTGGCTGGCCGTTTATGCCGATCGGGAGCATTTCGGCAACATCGCTTTCCTGACGGGTTTCGAGCCGCGCTTCGAAGAAGCCTTCCTTCTTCTTGGGCCGAACAACAAGCGTGTACTGCTCACCGGCAACGAGTCCGAAAGCTACGCTCCACTCGCGCGCTTGTCGGGAGTGACGGTGCTTTTGAGCCAGACCCTGAGCCTCATGGCGCAGGATCGCTCTCGTTTCCCTCGCTTTTCCGACCGTCTTGGCGACGCTGGAATCAAGGCAGGCGACACCATAGGGCTGGTGGGCTGGAAGTATCTCGAGCCATTTGAGGACGAAGCTTCCGAAACAGCCTATTTCGTCCCCGCGGTCTACGTACAGGCGTTTCAGCGAGCGGTCGGCCCTTCCGGCAGGCTGCGGGATGCGACCCATATCCTGATGCACCCGGAAAACGGCGTCGCCGTCACCGTCGATGCTGATCAGATCGCGGCGTTCGAATGGGCTGCAACACGCAGCTCACTGGCGACGTGGAGGATCGTTTCCGGGGTCCAGGAGGGTGACAGCGAGTTCGATGCCGTCTCGCGCATGGGATATGCTGGAGACCCGCTGAACGTCCACACCATGTTCGCGTCGGCCAGCAAGGGTGAAACCGTGATTGGCCTGCGAAGCGCAACGGGCCGCAAGCTCAAGCGTGGCGACGGTGTTACGACCGCAATCGGACATTGGGGCGGTCTTTCCTCCCGAGCGGGCCTTTTCGATGTCGCCAACGACGAGTTTCTCGCTATCGCCAAGGGTTATTTTCAAGGCCTGATTTCCTGGTACGAGACGGCCACGATCGGCGTCGAGGGCGGCACTCTTCATGAAACGGTAGTATCGACGCTCGCAAAATCGAAGCTCGGGCCGGCTCTCAATCCGGGGCATCTTGGCGGCTACGAGGAGTGGACACATAGCCCGGTTCGGCCTGGCTCGAACGACCGCATCCGCTCGGGCATGCATTTCCAGGTCGACGTGATCCCGACGCCGATCGCAGTCGGCTGGGCGTTGAACTGCGAGGACGCCGTGGTGTTTGCCGACGCACCGCTGAGATCCCAAATCGAGGTCAAGCATCCGTCGACGTTCAAGCGCATCGCCGCGCGCCGCGATTTCATGAAGAACGTGATTGGCGTGGAACTACGGGCGGACATCCTGCCGCTTTCCTCGACACCGCTCTATTTCGCGCCATTCTGGCTCAAGAGCGATAACATCCTCGTCCGCGATCGATAAGCGCCAAGACCCAACACCGGAGGGCTTATGGCCGCCATCGAGCTGAACAAAGTCGTCAAGGCCTATGGGGACGTTCAAACCGTCCACGGAATCGACCTCAGCATCAAGGATCACGAGTTCGTGGTGCTGGTCGGCCCTTCCGGATGTGGAAAATCCACCACACTGCGCATGATCGCCGGACTCGAGACCATCACGGGTGGAGAGATAAAAATCGGCGAGCGACGGGTTAACGACCTCCTGCCGGGAGAACGTGACATCGCCATGGTTTTCCAGAATTATGCGCTTTACCCGCATCTTTCGGTTGAGGACAACATCACGTTCGGGCTGCGTTTGAAGAAGACGCCACGTGGTGAAATCCAAACGAGACTGATCGAGACCGCCCGGATCCTGGACATCGGCCACCTGCTTAAACGCAAACCAAGGCAACTCTCTGGCGGACAGCGCCAACGCGTTGCAATGGGGCGCGCCATGATCAGAAATCCGGCGGTATTCCTGTTCGACGAGCCGCTCTCGAACTTGGATGCCAAGCTCCGCGTCCAGATGCGCGCGGAGATCAAACAGATCCACGAGGCGGTGCCGACCACAACGGTCTATGTCACCCATGACCAGATCGAGGCGATGACGCTTGCCGACAGGGTGGTCGTCATGAATGCCGGCAAGATAGAGCAGATCGCGCCGCCTCAGGAACTATACTTGAAACCGGCGACCAAGTTCGTAGCCGGGTTCATCGGGTCGCCTGGCATGAATTTCGTCAGCGCAGCGTTAGAACGACATGGAGAACAACTGATTGGCGTCCTGTCCGATGGCTCGCGTCTCGAACTGCCTGGAGGCATTTCCAGATTCGCCGACGCGGTGGGGCGGACAGTCGACCTCGGCATCCGGCCCGAACATTTATCCCTCAGTCCAAACGGAGGCCAAATATCGACCCGGATCGAAGCCGTTGCAGAGCTTGTCGAGCCTCTTGGAATGGATACCCTGGTACACTTCATCATCGCCGGCACGAAGGCCGTTGCGCGCGTGTCGCCTGATGCCTCGCTAAGACGTGGAACCCGGCTTACCCTATGCGTCGATCCCAAAAGCATTTACGTCTTCGACCGCGAAAACGGGAGCGCTCTGCATGGCGACTAAGGACATATGTCCTGAACGACGCGATATGGATGCACTGTGCAGGGTTGTTGACTTCATCATACCCGCGGATGATTTCCCCTCCGCTGGCGAAGCGGGGGTTGCCTACCAATGATCACGGCGTGTTGAAGCGTCTGCGGCCAGGGTGCGTGACGGCAGGCTGGAATTCTCGGGGGAGTGCCTGCAACTCCGCAATCCTCATGCCTCGATCGAGGTGCTGTTAGGCGGAGGACATGGACAGCAGAAACATGGCGCGCCGCTATCTCCCAACTTAGCCATCGTGGCCTTGGGAAACCCGGTTTACCACCGAAATGAAATCTGCGACCAGCTTGTTCGGCGTGCCTCGATAACCGATGGCGATGACGCATTCCCGCATGTCACGAATCGGCCTGAAGACCACGCCTGGCCGAGCGTAGTATTGCGCGGTGCTGTCGGCGGTGATGCTTATGCCGCGACCGGATGCGACCGCCTGAAGCTCGGATTCGACGGTGGCAGCCTCGAACACAACTTTCGCCGGCCTGTCGACGCGGTAGTCATTTGCTAACCAGTAGTCGCGCCATGCGCCCGGCACCGGCGCGGCAATGATCGGCTCGTCGAGTATATCGTCGAGCACAACCGTTTCCTGCCGACTAAGGCGGTGTCCCGTAGGGAGACATGCGACACATTTCTCGCGTGCGATTTCGACAAGGTCGATGTCGTCAAGGTCGATCGGCGGCCGAATGATACCACAATCGACCTTGCCGTCTCTCAGGCCGGCGCTCGGATCCGAGAAATCAAACTCTTGCAGGTGGAGGGAGGCACCCGGACGAATTCGCTCAAACTCACGAACGATTGCTGGGATAAACTGCACGGCGGTACCGATCATGTACCCAACGCGCAATTCGTTCTTGAGCGCGAGTTGCAGCGACCGTGCCTCACCGTACAGGGCTTCGAGCGATTGGCTAAGCGCCCGCGCCCTAGCCAACAGCTTTTCGCCCGACGGCGTCAGGCTGACACTTCGGGTGGTGCGCTCAAACACTGGAAAGCCCAGGGTCTGTTCCAATTGGATGATGGTCTGCGACAGGGCTGGTTGAGAGACATTCAGCTTCTCGGCAGCCCGCGCGAAGCTTTTCTCATTCGCGACGGCGATGAAGGAATGAACATGGCGAACTTGGATATTCATAAGCGTCACGAATTAATCGTTCAGCTATTCGTCCTTGTTGTCAAGCGGTCCACGCCGATAATCAGCCACATCCCAATAGGTTGAGGTGAGCCATGAATATCAGCCAGACAGACACGTCTCATTCTAGAAACATTCTGGAACAGGGTAAGCAGTCGCTGATCCACGATCCATTGGGGGGCGACGAAGCAAAGATTACGCTGGTGCGCGCCAAAGGCTCGTATGTCTGGGACGACCAAGGTCGCCAATATCTCGACTGCACCTCCCAGGCGTGGTCGAACAATCTCGGCGCCAATGATCCACGTGTGGTGGAAGCGGCGATCGCCCAGTTGCGCGAAATCACCCACGCCCGGCCGAACTTCAACACGATCCCACTGCTCAAGCTCACCGCCAAGCTGCGCGAGATCTCGCCCGGCGACCTGAATCGCATCGGCTACTGCCTGCACGGCAGCCTGGCCGTCGAAATGGCCATGAAGCTTGCGTTCAAGAACAAGCCTGGTCGCCACAATATCATCGTGCTGCAGGACGCCTATCATGGCCGTTCGCTGACCACGATGGCGGCCAGCTGGCCGCATCCAAACAACCCTTTCCTGCCGATCCAGCCGCGCTTTACCCGTGTGCCGCATCCCGATCCCTATCGTCCGCGGCTGGGTATGGATGTCGAGATGGAATCAAAGCTCTGTCTGCGACTGCTGGAAGAGACGATCCACAAGGGCGTCGATGGCGGTGTCGTCGCCATCATGATGGAGCCAATTCCCGGCAATGGCGGCCACATCGATCTGCCGCTGTCGTTCCTGAGAGGCGTGCGCGACATTTGCGACCGGAACGACATCATCCTGATCTGGGACGAGATCCAGAGTTGCTTCGGCCGCACGGGTGCAATGTTCGCGGCCGACTATTTCGGCATCGTTCCCGACATCATGACCTTCGGCAAGGGTATCAGCGGAGGTTTCCCGTTGGCCGGCATCTTGGCGAGCGAGCGGCTGACCGGTTTCGAGTCGGGCGAGGACGCGCTGACCTTCGGTCAGTTTCCGGTCGCGATGGCGGCGGCCGTCGCCACGATCGACGCGATCATCGCCGACGATCTGTGCGGCAAGGCACGCGACCACGGCGCCTTTGCAACACAGCGGCTCCACGAAATGGCGGATCGCCGCAAGCTGATTGGCGATATCCGCGGCCCTGGCCTGTTCGTCTCGCTCGAACTGGTCAAAGACCGGGTCAGCAAAGAGCCAGCCACAAAGGCCGCCTCGGAAGTATACCGGCGCGGTCTCGAGAAGGGCGTGCTCTTTGGCGAAAGCCGCTATGCCGGCCTCGGCAACCTGATCAAGGTGAAGCCGCCGCTGGACTGCACGCATGAAGACATGTCGCACGCACTCGACGTGCTCGACGATGTGCTCGGCTCGATCGAGGCCGATGGAATCGCTTAACCGTCAACACAAGCCGGAACGATCAGGAGGATCAGACCAGCCTCAACGTATACCACAGACCATGAAAATTAGTACGCAGATACTAACATCGAAAAGGGGATCACTATGCAGGAAAAAAAGATTAGCAGACGCTCCGTCCTAGCCGCCGGTGCAGGCGCTGCGCTATGCATGCCGTTCATCCGGCCCGCCTGGGCGCAGACACAGACGGTGCGGGCGCTGATGTGGGAGGCCTATGTACTTCCCGATGTCGTTTCGAAGTTCGAGGAAGAGAACAACGTCAAGTTTGTCGCCACTTTCTTCGACGGCAATTCCGAAGCTTATAACAAGCTGCGCGTCGGCGGTGCCAAGGAATTCGATTTGGTCCAGGCCGATGGCTTCTGGCCGCAGCTCTATTTTCGAGACGGACTGATCCGCAGTGTCGACTACGCTCACGTGCCGAGCGCGGCAAACTACCTTCCGGAATTCCATGCCGAGAAGTTCAAGGTGCTGACCAACCCGGCATCCGGCAGCAAGATCGGCTATCCGTTCTGCTGGGGCGCCTATGGGATCACGTACAACGCGGCAGTCGTCGCGCCGGAGAAGACGGGTACGATTGAATGCATGTTCGATCCCGCCCTGTCAGGCCAACTGTCCACTAGCGCGCGTTTCGAGGAAAACATCGCCCTGGCGGCATTGTTGGTGACGGACCGGTTGGGCTCGCGCGAAAAACCTCGCCCGGATGGAAAGCCTTTCAACCCATATGTCCTGACCGATGAGGAACTTGACGGTGTTAAGAAATTGCTGATCGAACAGAAGGCGCTGCTTCTGACCCGCTATCAGGACAACCCGACGTTGTTCCAGCTTTTGCAGAGTGGCGCCGTCGTGGCGGCGACCGAATTCGCGCAAGTATTCCGTCAGCTTCTGACGGCCAAAGACCGTAACCCGAAACAGGATTTCCGCCATACGCTTAAGATGAAGGAAGGGGGATTGGGCTGGGTCGACACTTGGCTTGTAACGTCCGGTGTCGAGGATGGCCCCAAGCTCGACCTGTGCAACAAATTCATCGACAGAATGATCTCATCTGAGATCATGAAGCGGATCGGCGAGGTGGCCGGCTGCTCGACCACAATCGATCTAAGAGGAATCTCGACCGAGGAAGAGCGTAAAGTCTATCTGATGGATCGGTCGAGCGAGATCGCGGATCTTTTCATGTTTGATCAGCCATCCTCTCCCGAGAAATGGGAACGCGTGTGGTCGAACGTGCAGGCAGCCTAATCGTCCGTCATTCTCCCAAGCAATGACGCTACCCTCCGGCAGGGCGTTGCCCCGTCGGAGGGACCACGGCCCTCAATGTCAGGTGATCCAACATGAATCAGAGCCAACAAAACGGCGCCGAGGCCCCCTACATCCGGATTGCCAATATTTCGCGTCAATACGGCCAGGTCCGCGCGCTGCACGATCTCAGCATCGATATCGACAAACACGAGTTCATCGCCATTCTTGGCCCCAGCGGCTCGGGCAAGAGCACGCTGCTCAGGCTGATTGCGGGACTTGACCGGCCCACCGCAGGACGCATTTTTTTTGACGGCGTCGACGTCACAGACCTGCCGCCGCACAAACGCGGCATCGGGATGGTGTTTCAGGAATTCCTGTTGTTTCCGCACCGCACCGTTCGCGAAAATTTGGCCTTCCCACTGCGGATGACCAACCAGCCGCCGCAGATGATCCTCGAGCGCCTGGACTGGGCCGAGGCAATATTGTCGCTTAACGGGCTGATGGACAGGTACCCAAATCAACTTTCCGGCGGCCAGCAGCAGCGCGTCGCGCTCGGCCGTGGATTGGTCACCCACCCCACCCTCTTGCTGCTCGATGAGCCGCTCGCCAATCTCGACCGTGAATTGCGCAACGAAATGGAAGTGGAAATCCGCCGCTATCAAAAGCAACTCGGAATCCCTTTCGTCTATGTGACCCACAATCAGGAGGAAGCGCTGTCAATGAGCGATCGCGTCGCCGTGATCAACGGTGGCAAGCTCGAAGCCCTCGGTGAACGACAGTTGATCTACGACCATCCGCCGACGCCTTTCGTCGCGCGCTTCGTTGGCAAGTCGACACGCTTTGATGGGGCGTTCGATGCAGCCTCCAAGAAGGTCGATCTGCAGCGTTATAACTATTCTTTCCCTTATGAAGAGGTTGCCGAGCGCAAGGGCAACGCCCGCGTCGAGGTCTTCGTCAAGAACGAGCGCTTCGAACTGCTGCCATCAAGATCAGGGAGTGCCGGCATTCCCTGCACTGTCGCCGACGTGGTGCTGAGAGGACCCTTCGTGGAATACATCCTCGAAACCGAGGCCGACGAGCGCATTATCGCGGTGCAGCCCAAGAGAGAGGAACCTCTGGCACTCGGAACCAAGCTTTCGTTGTCGTGGAACCCCTCACAGTGCCACGTATTTCCGGCAGGGAGGTGAATGATGTCCGAGGCCGAAAATAGGCTTAACAGGCGCCTGTTCCTGCACATACCAACCGTCTTCCTGGTCATCTTCTTCGTCTTGCCTTTGATCGCACTGGTCGTTTTGAGCTTCTGGCAAACCGAGAACTACAAAATCGTCCGAGAATGGACGGCGATGAACTATGTGACGCTCGCGACCGAGCCAGCTTATTTCATTTTCTTCATACGTTCGCTGTTCATGGCGATCTTCGTTTCAGTATTCTCGGTCGTCGTCTCCTGGCCGATCGCCTTCTTCATCGTGCGTCACGGGGGTCGCTACAAGCTGATCCTTTCGCTGTTGCTTGCCGTGCCGTTCCTCTCTGGCGAAGTGCTGCGCCTTATCGCCTTGCAGGGCATGCTGGGGCCGACCGGCTTGGTCAACGGGGTGCTTCTGAAGCTAGGGGCCGCACCGCTGCGTTTTATCATGTATTCGAATTCGGCCACCTTCATCGCATTGGTCTATCTCTACCTGCCTATGGTGGTAACGACAGTGTATTTGTCGCTCTTGAATTTCGACTTTCGGCTGGCGAGCGCGGCGAGCGCCTGTGGTGCTAACCGTTTCCGGATATTTTCAGAGATCGTCTGGCCACTCAATCTGTCGGGTACAATCGTCGGGTTCCTCCTCTGCTTCATCCCGACGCTGTCGGCCGCGCTGGCGCCTCGCTTTCTCGGCGGTCCTAATGGCGTTCTTTACGGCATGTCGATCGCGCAGCAGTTTGGTGAGTCCGGCACATGGGCGCTCGGCGCCGCCATGGGTGTCGTGCTCTTCTTGTTTTCGATGCTGGTGCTCGGTGTCTTCAGCCTCGGAATCGACCTGCGCCGCACAGGTTTCACCGGAATGGGACGACAGTGATGTATGCACAGGCAAGCAATGAAAGGCTGACGAAATGGCTGATGGGCGCGATCCTGGTGATAGCCTATGCGTTCCTCTACATGCCGATCATCCACATCCTGTTCGCCTCGCTGTCGAGTCGGCCGAATTTTCCCTATCCTCCGGAGTTCGACTAGGGAGCTACATCAGGCTCTACACCAATACTGTATACCAGGACGCATTCCTGAACAGCTTGATCATCGCGACCTGTACATCGATCCTCTCGACAGTCCTAGGCTTCCTGGCAACGGTAGGGGTGTTGCGGTTCGGCGGGCGTAAAGCCCTCCTCTACGCGGCCTTCTTTGCGGGACCATTGTTCGTATCCGAGATACTGCTCGGCATCTCGTCCATGTCGCTCTACTATCTGGTCTTCGAACTGCAGGGCAACATGGTCACCGCCATAATCGCCAATTCGGTGCATTGCTTCTCGTTCTGTTTCCTGATCATGGCAGCCCTGCTCTACCGCTATGATTGGCGCATGAACGAGGCAGCTGTGGTCTGTGGCGCTTCGCCGGCACGCGCCTTCTACGAGGTGATGCTACCGCTGACTTGGTCGGGCATATTGGGCAGCCTGATCGTAGCCTTCGTGCTGTCGCTCAATGGCCTAGACATCTCGTTCTATTTGCTCGGCGCAACCCCTACTATGCCATCGGTCGCCTGGGGCGCACTGCGCTACGGCGTCAAGCCCGAACTCTACGCGCTTTCGTCGATCATCAACATTCTGGTGTTTGCCGCGATCACGGTGCTCTATTTTGTCGCCCGTTCGGACAAGAAACGGCCGATGGAATGACATGTCCTGCTTGTGGCGCCTTTGGTGGGCCGCATTTCCGGTGAGGCCATGTTTTGCACGTCTGAATTTCACACACGAGGACATTAGAGATCGCGGCAGATATGTGGGCGCTCTATGCCTTGCTTCGCCTCCGCTGTGAGGGACTCCAAGGGAGTGCGTCGCAAGTCTTACCTCCACAAAGCTTTGGAGTACGTTCGCTTTGTCGAAGCGTCCATCCGTTCGAGGCGGGGCAACCGTAGCCTCTGGACCAACTGTAACACCATATTTCCAGTAAGCGGTGTCCCGCTCCCGCCTTGACCAAGATGCTTTATCAATGTCGAGGACTGCAGCCATGACAGGGACGGCAACTATGCGCCATTTGCGGTCATTGGCTGTCTGTGCTTTCTAAGGATACGCTCCACCCTTCGACATGATTGCCTCGGTCGACGCTAACAGCCTGTAGGCATGTCGTGCACCTGGTCCCAAAGGTACCGCTTCCCGCCAAGGAGTGGTCGGCGACGGAAGGGCGTTCGAGTACACGTTGTGGGCATCTTAGAAAAAATAAATAAAATAATTATTATAGGTTATTCTGGTGGGCCCGGAGGGACTCGAACCCCCAACCAAGCGGTTATGAGCCGCCGGCTCTAACCATTGAGCTACAGGCCCCACGCGGGCTGGATTAATGTTTTTCCCGTCGCGGCACAAGGCTTTCCCGACAGGCTTTCGGAGATCGCCCAAATCAACCCATAATCGCGCTCTAGGCGACCTCTGCGACTTGATCGCAGACCAAGGAGATTTTCATGACCAGACACCTTTTGCCTCTCGCGCTCGCCGCTGCAATCGCTTTTCCGGCGATGGCTGGAGCCACCGATTTGCCGACGCCGCCCCGCATCATCGTGTCAGGCGAAGGCGAAGCAACCGTAGCCCCTGATCTGGCGGTCCTGACGCTGAGCGTCATGCGCGAGGCCAAGACCGCGCGCGCGGCGCTCGACGCCAACAATGACGCCATGGCCGCCGTAATCGCAGCGATGAAGTCGGCCGGCATCAAGGACCGCGACCTGCAGACCGCCGGCATCCAGATCAACCCGCGCTACAACTACACCAACAAGCCGGATGGCAGCCAGGAAGCCGAACTCGTCGCCTATCAGGTGACCAACACGCTTTCGGTGCGGGTGCGCGATGTCGACAAGACCGGCGAAATCCTCGACAAGGCGGTGTCGCTCGGCGTCAACCAGGGCGGCGGCATCGCCTTCACCAATGACAACCCGGCGGCCACGGTCACCGAGGCGCGCAAGAAGGCGGTCGCCAACGCCATGGCCAAGGCCAAGACGCTGGCCGAGGCCGCAGGCGTCAGCCTCGGCCGTGTGCTTGAGATCACTGATCAGAACATGGCGCCGACGCCAATGCCGATCAACGCCAAGGCTTTCGACGCCGCGGCGGGTGCTGCGGCTCCGGTGCAGGCCGGCGAGAATTCCTACAATGTGCAGGTCACCGTCACCTTCGAACTGAAATAAGCAGCTCTGACGATCCGTGGCTGAGCCTTGCCCAGCCGCGGATGCAATCACCAGCCGATAGCGAGCATGAAAAACCCCGCGGGATTGCTCCCGCGGGGTTTTTTCGAGCCACACCTTCAACTGGAAAGGGGCTCGGCTAGTCCCGGCTGATCCTCGCAGAGGATCATGCCGCGTCGACCTTCGCAGAGGGTCATGCCTCTATGATTCCGGCCTCAGCCTCAGCGATAGATAACCGGGCAACCGCGCTCGTTGGCGAACACGATGACGACGCGGTCGCCGTCCTGGCGGCCCATCACCTTGACCGTGCGGCGGTTGACGTCGACGATGCGGGCACGATAGAGGCCCATGCGTTCGGCCTTGTCGAGGGCGCGGTCCGGCGAACAGCCACGGCGCCAGCCGTCGCGACGCTCGTCACGACGATGGCGATAGCCATCGTCGCCGGCATAGACGCCGAAGCGCGGGTCGTTGTTGTTGCCGAAGCCGAGATAGAGGCTGTCGGCGTGAGCGGGGATAGCCGTCAGCGTGCCGAGACCGACCAGAGCCGAAAGGGCTGCCGTCTTGATCGTGTTGAACATCGTCTTCTCTCCTTTTTTGGGCTTTCGCCCGTCCTCGTGAACCGATGGGGGGAGAATGCACTTGCCTGTCTGAACTCTTTACGAACCTGCTGTTCATCTTCGGTTCATGTGGCGAGAAAAGGAAAATTCCGGCTATTCGCCATCGTCCGCAGGCTGCGGTGAACGCCAAAACGCCTGACACAGACCCTGTTCCCTACCAGCGGGCCAAGGATCAGGCGCCCCCGGCGCGAACCCCAGCAGTTCGTCGTTCTCTAACGCGAGCCCTGGCTCCTCGTCCCGGCGCGAGCCTTAGGGTTCGTCGTCCAGCATGTAGTCAAAATAGTCTTCCGGCTCGGCAAGATCGGTTTCGCTCGCCTTGACTCGGCCGCGCATCGAGATACCGGCTTCATGCACGGTCTCGGCACTGCCCGACACCAGCCGGTGCCACCAGTAGAGGTCGCGGCCCTCGGCCACCAGCCGGTAGGCGCAGGTGCTGGGCAGCCAGCTGATGGTTCGCACGTTCTGCGGCGTCAGCCCGACGCAGTCGGGAACACGCGCCAGCCGGTTGGCGTAGTCCGAACAGCGACAGGTCTCGGCGTCGAACAGCCGGCAGCCGACGCTGGTCCAGTAGATCTCGCCGGTGTCCTCGTCCTCGAGCTTCGAAAGGCAGCATTTGCCGCATCCGTCGCAGAGCGACTCCCACTCGGCCGGGCTCATCGCCTCAAGCGTCTTGGTTTTCCAGAATGGCGTTTCCATTCCCGGCATGTGGCCCCAGCCGCCGGTAAGGTCAAGCGCGGCAATGGTCGGAATTCGGCGATCGCCAGGGGAATGACACGAAGTTGCCTTCAAAAGGTCGGCCAATCGCCCTGCACGGCCTCTATTCACGCCAAACCGGAACCAATCGGCGCAAGATCGGTTTCGGCAAGGATGGGACCCCACAAGGAGAATTTTCGATGAAACGCCAACCACGGATTCTGGCCGGCACCGCACTTGGCCTGCTGATGGCATCCGCGCCGTTGGGCGCGTTCCCGCTTCAGGGAGGTGCCGCGTTTGGCCCCGCCCAGCGCACGTCAGCCCCATTCATTTTGGCGCAAGCAGCGTGCGCCGAGGGCGAATCGGCCGAGGCCTGCGCGCAGAAGCAGCAGGCGGAACCCGAACAGAAGCCCGAGCGCAGGAAGAAGGCCGAGCCTGAGCAGCAGGCAGCGCCTGCCCAGAGCGCGCAGCCCGCCGAGGAGCAGCAGCCACGCAGGAAGAAGCGCGATCAGCAGCAGCAGACCGAGCAGGTGCCAGCCGAACAGGCCGCACCCGCCGAGGAACAGCAGCCGCGCAGGAAGAAGCGCGATCAGCAGCAGCAGACCGAGCAGGCGCCGGCCCAACAGGCCGCGCCCGCCGAGGAACAGCAGCCGCGCAGGAAGAAGCGTGATCAGCAGCAGCAGACCGAGCAGGCGCCGGCTCAACAGGCCGCACCCGCCGAGGAACAGCAGCCGCGCAGGAAGAAGCGTGATCAGCAGCAGCAGACCGAGCAGGCGCCGGCTCAACAGGCCGCACCCGCCGAGGAACAGCAGCCGCGCAGGAAGAAGCGCGATCAGCAGCAGCAGACCGAG
>NZ_RZQG01000219.1:0-7659 GCF_003998635.1 Mesorhizobium sp. M7D.F.Ca.US.004.03.1.1 | reverse complement strand
CCTCAAGAGCCCGCTGGTCAGCGACGGCCCGTGGAACGCGGCGCATTTCAAGAACCCGGCCTATGACGGCATGGTCACCAGCTATCTCAAGGCGCTCGATGTCGGCGCGCAGCGCAGTGCCGCCTCCGACATCCAGAAACTGCTGCTCGACGAGACGCCTGTCATCTTCAGCTATTTCCCCGATCTGTTGGTACCGGTGCGCAAGAATGTCAGCGGCCTGCCGCCGATCGCCGCCGGGCTGCTGCTCGATCGCGTGTCCCTGGGATAGGGCTGATTGGACAATTCCGCTTTTCGGGCGGTGAGACTATTTCGCGGCAAGACTGCGAAGAACGATGGGGGGCCATCGTTCGAGCCGCTCGATGCCGGAGAAACTCGCCGCCCGAAGCCCTCTTCGACTTAACGGCCCGATACAGGCTTATCTCGCTTTGCGGCAACGCTCGATGACAAAAGAAAAGAAACGGGAGACTACCATTCGCAAGCCCCATCTGCGCGGCCGTGGGCCGCATTTTCCCTTGCTCGACACCATCGTGCAGTACGAATTCGAGCCGGGCTATATAGCCTTCACCATGCCCACGCAGAAGCGCCTGCGTGTGCAGGTGGGGTCAATGACCGTCGCCGATACGACCAACGCCTTGGTGTTCTACGAATCCGATCACCTGCCGGTCTACTACTTCCCGATCGGCGACGTTCGCGAGGAGTTCCTGCTGCCGAGCAAGACGACGACAGAGGACCCCTTCAAGGGCATAGCCACCCACTATTCGCTCAACACCGGCATCACGCTGGTCGAGGACGCGGCCTGGCGCTACCTCGATCCGGTCAAGGGCTGTCCGCCGATATCGGACTACATGTCGTTCACCTGGAGCAAGATGGGCCACTGGTTCGAGGAGGACGAAGAAATCTTCGTCCACGCCCGCGATCCGTTCCGCCGGGTCGACTGCCTGCCGTCCTCGCGGCGCGTGCAGGTCATCCTCGACGGCGAACAGGTCGCTGATTCACGCCGCGGCGTGTTTCTGTTCGAGACCGGCCATCCGGTGCGCCACTATCTGCCGATCGCCGACACGCGGCTCGATATGTTTGCGCCCAGCCGCTACATCTCGCGCTGTCCCTACAAGGGCATCTCCAACTATTATCACGTGACGACCAAGGCCAAGCGCCACGAGAACCTCGTCTGGTATTATCCCGAGCCGGTGCACGAGGCGGAGCGCATCAAGGGGCTGGTCTGCTTCCACCACGAACTGGTCGACAAGATCCTGGTCGATGGCGTCGAAATCCCGAAGGAAGCCACGGCCGCGTCGAGCGGTTATTTCTGAGCATCGAAGCCGCTTGCGTGCGGGCGCTTGATCGAAGCACGGCTCAGCGCATACGCTCCCTGAGACAGGGAGGGCTATCGATGGATCTTTTCAAGCTGGACGGCGATGTCGCGCTGGTTACTGGCGCCGGTAGCGGCATCGGCCAGGCGATCGCGATCGGACTGGCCGAGGCAGGCGCCGAAGTCGCCTGTTTTGGCCATGCATCAAAAGGTGGGCTGGACGAAACGGCCCACCGGATCACGGCGCTCGGCCGCAAGGCGCTGGTGCTGACAGGCACGGTGACGTCGCAGAGTGATCTCGCGGCGGCGATCGATCGCATCGAGGCCGAACTCGGCGCGCTGACCGTCGCCGTCAACAATGCCGGCATTGCCGGCTCTGAACCTGCCGAGACGATGCCGCTGGAGACCTGGCAGAGGGTGCATGAGGTCAATGTCGCCGGCGTCTTCCTGTCCTGTCAGGCCGAAGCGCGCAAGATGCTGGCGCGACGCAAGGGCTCGATCATCAACATCGCCTCGATGTCAGGCACCATCGTCAACCGGGGGCTGACGCAAGCGCACTACAATTCCTCGAAAGCCGCCGTCATCCACATGTCGAAGAGCCTCGCCATGGAGTGGGCCGACCGCGGACTGCGCGTCAATGTCATCAGCCCGGGTTACACGCTGACGCCGATGAACAAACGGCCTGAGGTGGCGGAAGAAGTGAAGATCTTCAAGCGCGACACGCCGATGGGACGCATGGCGGCGCCGGAGGAGATGGTCGGACCGACGGTGTTCCTGGCCAGCCGTGCATCGAGTTTCGTCACCGGCCTCGACCTGATTGTCGATGGCGGCTACGTCTGCTGGTAGTGTTCGACTTCGCCTGCAGTCTGAATTTATACGCCTCGCGAGGTGTTAGTCGTTGCGCGACATGAACCTTGGTATATATAATTTCATCCTATGAAACGGCCTTGGCGAGATGGGGCTTGCCGGGTCGACAGCCGAGAACATGGGACCTTGATGGCTCGCACCTTGCAGGGCGCCGCAAGACTGGCAATCGATCCGCAGATGACCGCTCCCGCAGCGATCCGTCGGCAGTCATGACGCCGACACTCGAGTCCTATTCCATCATCACCGAGATTGAGCACCATCTTGCTTGCGCTGGCCAAAGCCGGGGCAACAATTTGGCGCCGACGGCCTTGCGCAAAGACCAGCCTTTCCAACACAATCAAGAAAAGCCGCAAGAAGGGAACGAACGATAATTTTCACAGCTTGAAGGAGAACAAGCATGTCACTTCGCAGTGTGATTTCGAACTTAACAATGGGAGCCTTCGCACTCGCCGCGGCGAGTGCACTGACACCTTCCGCCCAAGCCGCCGCACCCGAATCCAATGACCCGATCAAGATCGCGCTGTTCGACTGGACCAGCGTCAATCTCAACGCCAAGATCCTCGGCGGTATCCTCGAAAAGCTCGGCTACACCGTCGAATATCCGACAGCCGACTACCTCTCCAGCCTGACCACAGGCCTCACCAACGGCGATCTCGATGTCGGCCTGGAATTCTGGGACACGACCGCCGGCGAGGCCATGAAAGCCTCCGATGCCACCGGCCAAACCGAGCGGCTGGGCAAGCTTGGACCGAAGGCCAAGGAAGAATGGTGGTTTCCCGAATACATGAAGGAGAAATGCCCCGGCCTGCCCAATTGGGAAGCGCTGAAGGATCCGAAATGCGCCGAAGCCTTCTCGACGGCGGAGACCGCGCCGAAGGGGCGCTATCTCGGCGGCCCGGTGACATGGGAAGGCTTTGATGACGAACGTGTCGAGGCACTGAAACTGCCCTTCACCGTCATCCATGCAGGCACCGACGCGGCGATGTTCGCCGAACTGGACTCGGCCTATCAGCGCAAGGCGCCGATCATGCTGTGGATCTATTCGCCGCACTGGGCGCCGGCCAAGTACAAGGGCGAGTGGGTTGAATTCCCCGAATACACGCCCGAGTGCTACAACGACCCGAAATGGGGCGTGAACCCCGACGCCAAATATGACTGCGGCAAGCCGCATGGCGAGATCTGGAAGTACTCCTGGTCCGGCATGAAGGACAAATGGCCGGTCGCCTACAAGGTGGCAAAGGCCTACACGATCGACACCGACGAGCTCAACAAGATGAGCGGCGAGATCGATCTCGGCGGCAAGACGCCGGAAGACGTCGCCGCGGCCTGGATCGCCGCTCATGAGAAAGACTGGAAAGCCTGGGCGCAGTGATCGTTCCGACTGGAAAAATGAGACCCGGCTGCCTGATCAGCCGGGCCTCACTTTCTTGATGTTCCAGAAGGACGTTTGAATGTCGGATAAGACTGAACAGGAGCCAATCGTGGCGGGCACGCCAAAAGATGTCCGTCCGATAAAGCTTGCCTGCCGCAATGTCTGGAAGCTGTTCGGATCGAATGCGACCAGTTTCATCCGCGAACGCGACGGCAAGGCCAGCATGGCCGATGTCACCGCTGCCGGGCTGGTCGGCGCGGTGCGCGCCGTCGACCTCGAAATCCGCCAGGGCGAGATCTTCATCATCATGGGCCTGTCGGGCTCCGGCAAGTCGACGCTGGTGCGCTGCATGTCGCGGCTGGTCGAGCCGACCCACGGCAAGGTCGAATTCGAGGGCAAGGACCTGCTGAAGATCTCGGATGCAGCACTCATCGAATTGCGGCGACACCGGATGGGCATGGTGTTCCAGAACTTTGCCCTGCTGCCGCATCTCAACGTGCTGGAAAACATCGCCTTTCCGCTCAGCATCCAGGGGCAGGACCGGGCGACACGCGAAGCAAGGGCGCGCGAGGTCATCGAGCTTGTCGGCTTAAGGGGGCGCGAGCATTTCTATCCGCGCGAGCTGTCCGGCGGCCAGCAGCAGCGTGTCGGCATCGCCCGCAGCCTGGCGACAAAACCGGAAATCTGGTTCCTCGACGAGCCGTTCTCGGCGCTCGATCCGCTGATCCGCCGCGAAATGCAGGACGAGCTGATGCGGCTGCAGACCATGCTGCACAAGACCATCGTCTTCATCACCCATGATTTCGACGAGGCCATACGACTGGCCGACCGCATCGCCATCATGAAGGATGGCGAGGTCATCCAGGTCGGCACGCCGGAAGAGCTGGTGGTCAATCCGGCCACCAATTATGTCGCCGAGTTCACCCGCGACGTCGACCGCGCCAAGGTGATTTCGGCACGCAGCCTGATGCGCGCCTGCGACGGCTCGGAGCATGGCGGCACCATTGCCCCAGATGCCAAGATCGCCAGCTTCTCGGCCGGTATCGTAGCCGCCAACAAGCCGTTCGCGGTGATCAACGGCACTGGCAAGCCCATCGGCGAAGTGACGCCGCAAGCGGTAATCGATCTGCTGGCCGGCATTGATCGTTCAAGGGCCGGCGCATGACGGTGACCGCGAGCGCCAGCGAGACGCGGTCGCGGCCGGTTCAGGTCTGGCTGCTGGTCTGGGCGGCAGCGCTTGCCGCCGTGCTTGTCGTTTTCCTGCTGCAGGACAGGTTGCCCTGGGCCGTCAACTACCCGGCAAGTGCCGTCGTGCCTGTCGCCGACTGGGTCAGCGCGCTGATGCGCTGGATCAAGTCCAACTTGTCGTGGCTGACCCGCTCGATCACCGCGGTGCTCGGCGTGCCACTCGATTTCGCGCTCAATCTGCTGGCCAAGAATTTCAAGATCGGTCACGGCGCTGATGCCTATGTCCTGCCGCGCCTGTCCTGGGTCGGCGTCTGCGCTGCCGCCTTCCTCGCCGGACATGCCGTTGGCGGCAGAAAACTCAGCCTGCTGGTTGGTGGCTGCTTCCTCTACATCGCGCTGTTCGGCCAATGGACCAGTGCCATGCTGACACTCGGGCTGATCTCCATCGCTGTGCCGTTCTGCATCGTCACCGGGCTGTTCGCCGGTATCTGGGCGTGGCGCAAGCCATGGGCCGAAAGGCTCATTGTCTCCCCTGCCCTTGACCTGATGCAGACGATCCCGACCTTCGCCTACCTGATCCCGATGCTGCTGCTGTTCGGCAACAGCCCGGTCTCGGCGATGATCGCGACCGCCATCTTTGCCACCCCGCCGATGGTGCGGGCGACGATGCTGGGCCTGTCGCGGGTGCCGTCAGAGATCGACGATTTCAGCGAGATGGCCGGCTGCACGGCGCGGCAGAAACTGTGGCGAGTGCTGCTGCCGTCGGCGCGGCCGACGCTGATGATCGGCGTCAACCAGGTGATCATGCTGGCGCTGAACATGGTCATCATCGCCTCGATGATCGGCGCCGGTGGTCTCGGCTACGACGTGCTTCTCGCACTGCGCGCGCTGAAGGTCGGCGAGGCGATGGAAGCGGGCCTTGCCATCGTGGCGCTCGCGATCGCACTCGACCGGCTGAGCCAGGCCATCGCGCACAAGCAGGCAAAGGGCCATGTCCATCAGGAGATGAGCCCGAGCCTCTGGCGGCGCCACCCTAACCTGACGCTGGCCATCGCCATCCTTGTCGTGACAACGCTGCTCGGCCTGTTCGTTCCCGCCTTCGCGGCGGTGCCGAAAGCGATCACCTTCACCACGGCCCCGCTGTGGAAGGCGGCGGTGAACTGGGTGACGATCAATTTCTTCGACACGATCGAAGCGTTTCGCGTGGCGCTCATCCTGAACCTGCTGAACCCGCTGCGCGCCTTCTGCGAAGGGTTTCCGTGGCTGGGTGCGGTGTTCCTGCTCGGCCTTGCCGGCTATCAGCTCAGCGGCTTCCGCCTGGCCGTATTGGTCGCAGCACTGACCGCCTTCTGCGCCGTCACAGGGCTGTGGGAAAAGACCATGGCGACCGTCTATCTCTGCGGCATCTCGGCCTTCATCGCCTGCCTGATCGGCATCCCCATCGGCCTGATGGCGTCGCGCAGCGACCGCTTCGAGAAGATCGTCACACCGGTCATCGACACGCTGCAGGTGTTGCCGTCCTTCTGCTTCATCATTCCGGTGGTGATGCTGTTCAGGGTCGGCGACGTCACCGCGATGATCGCAACGATAGCCTTCGCCGTGGTGCCGGCGATCCGTTACACCAATCATGGCATCAGGCAGGTGCCGCCGGCGCTGATCGAAGCGGCCAAGGTTTCGGGCTGCACGCCGCGCCAGACCTTCTTTCGCGTGCAATTGCCGCTGGCGCTGCCGGAGATCATGCTGGGCGTCAACCAGACGATCCTGATGGCGCTGGCGATGATCATCATCTGCGCCATGGTCGGCACCCGCGATCTCGGCCAGGAAGTGTTCATCGCGCTGTCCAAGGCCGATTCCGGCCGCGGCATCGTCGCGGGTCTCGCCATCGCCTTCATCGGCATCGTCGCCGACCGGCTGTTCAGCGCCTGGACTGCAAAGGCCAGGGCAAGGCTGGGGTAGCCGAGGCGCGCCGCCCTACTCCGCCGCCACGCCCTTCACCTCGAGATAGCTCTCCATCGAATCGTCCAGCGCCTGCAGCCATGGCGTGTGGTGCAGCGGCGCCATGGTGCCGGTCATCAGCGAGCGATAGGCGTGGTCGCGGAAGCTCATGATGTCTTCGCCCTTGTGGTGCTCCCACTCCATGAAGGTCTGGTTGACCGCCTCGACGTCGAAGCCGGGATAGTCGGTCTGGTCCATCAATTCCTTGGTGTAGTCGCCCTGGAACCAGATCATCTGCTCTGCGTCTTCGAGCGTTTCCTCGCGCGCGCGCCACTTCGCGCCATGCTCCGCCATCGCCTCGGCCGACGGCAATTTGATGCGGCCCATGATGACGTCGCGGGCGAACCAGGCCTGCGCGTCGAACATGTTGAAGGTGTAGAACTGGTCCTGCATGCCGATATAGGAGAGCTGCGGGTTCTTTTCCCAGACGACGCCTTCATAGAGGTCAAGCGGCCACATGCGGTTGGCGGTCTTGAGCTTGAGGTCGTCGGTGAGGAAGGGGAAGGAATGCAGATAGCCGGTGCACAGGATGATGGCGTCGACATCCTTGGTGGTGCCATCCTTGAAATGCGCGGTCTTGCCGACAACCTTCTGCAGCAGCGGCACCTCTTTCCAATTGTCAGGCCATTTGAAGCCCATCGGCTTCGAGCGGTAGCTGGAGGTGATCGATTTGGCGCCGTATTTGTAGCATTGCGAGCCGATGTCCTCGGCCGAATAGGAGCGGCCGATGATCAGGATATCCTTGCCCTTGAATTCCATCGCGTCGCGGAAATCATGGCTGTGCAGGATGCGGCCGTTAAAGGTCGAAAAACCCTCGAAATAGGGTACGTTGGGCACAGAGAAATGGCCGGAGGCGACGACGACATTGTCGAACTCTTCCGAATAGGTGACGTCATTGGTGCGGTCATGCGCGGTGACTGTGAACTTC
>NZ_RZQG01000218.1:0-7685 GCF_003998635.1 Mesorhizobium sp. M7D.F.Ca.US.004.03.1.1 | reverse complement strand
CATCGTGCCGCCGAACTGCCTGTCTGGCTGCACAGATACAATTGGCATCGTCCACATGGCAGCCTAAAGTCAAAAACGCCTATCAGTCGCCTCGCCCTGATCGAGGACAACCTGTTGAAGCTCCACACCTAGGTCACTATCGGGGGGCCTTAAACCTGAACAGCTCCATCGTCGCGGCTGCTGCGGAAGCAGGAGCTATCACTGGGACCCGTACTGGTGCTTGTCAGCCGCTGAGCCGCTACTTCGTCTTAGGAAGAGCATTGTCCTTGCCAAAAGCCGGCCAGTATTTCGAGATTGCCAGTGTGGCGCCGGCTGAAGAGAAATGACCATAGTCGAAATATAAAAACTCTCCTCTATCGAAATAGGCGCAGCGTCCTGCGCTGCACAGGAATTTCAGCGGATCGATGAATGTGGCGCCTTTGGTAAATGAGCGCACACGTTCGTTGACGTCGGGGTCCATCGCGATCGGCCAGGACGTATCGTCCAGATTTTGGCGCTTGGCGAAGAACGCAATTTTCCGGACGTCAGTTGGGAACTGCGGAGACTGGCCGATGACAAACACGCGCACGCCCAGGGCACGAAGCGTAGCGATTGTTTGCTGAAGACCGTCGAAACCTCTGACCTCATAGTCACTCCATCTACCGCTGAGGATAACCGTCTTGATGTCCGCTTCCAAGATGACGTCCAAGGCCTTGCGATTGAACCGGACACAATCAAGACGATCGTACGGGTAGTAATAGAGTATCGGCGCGCAGCTGGCGTACGTATATTCAACGATGTTCGCCTGCAATCGATTTATGTTAGCACCCAAGCCGGAAACATAGTGCGCGGCGAAGGAGTCGCCCCACAAAAAAACCGTTGTTGGAAAACCGCTGGTGCGCGTGCAATCCTCCATATTCCAGCTTTCGATCCGGCTGGTGCCCTCGTTGAAACAGATGCCATTCCTCCAGTCCCCGACGGAAATGCGCCGCTGGACATAGTCCGGAAACCGTTGCGGAAAGCCGTTGCCGAGCGCCCCCGCCGCTCCGCCGGCACAAAGGACAACGATCGCGAGCGCTGAAAAGGCGAAGATAGGCCCCGGGGAGGTGAAGGCCCTCTTCTGTCGAAACGGCTGCTCTACAAACTTCCAGGAGAATGCAGCCAATGCGAGGCTTGCCACCAACATCGCACCGGTCATCAACGGATCGAGTTTTTGGAACGAAAGATAGTGCGCGAACGCATTGAGAGGCCAGTGAACAAGATACAACGAATACGAGATGAGCCCAATCCAGACCAGCGGCCTGACTTCGAGCATGCGGGTGGCGACCGTCGAGGGGGTATTTTGGCCAACATAGATCAGAAGGGCCGTTCCGATGCATGGATACAAGGCGTTGTAGCCTGGGAACGGATCACTCGCCGAAATCGCGAAGAACCCGATGGCGAGAAGGCCAAATCCGGCCACCCCCACCGACTCCATCAGGAGTCGGTTGCCCAGCGGCGAGGGGCATTTGAGCATGAGCAGGGCGCCCAACATGAGTTCCCAGATTCGGGTCGGCAGCAGATAGAATCCGGCGGTGGGTGCCAGCGATGTCGCCATCACCGCCACTACGAAGCTGCAGAGAATTATCGGAAGAAGTGTCGTCAGCCAGCGCTTCCCGATGTAGCGATAGATTAGGAACATCAGGATTGGTGCGAAGATGTAGTACTGCTCCGCTACGGAAAGCGGCCAAGTGTGCAACAGTGGTAGAAGCGCGGCATCGATAGAGAAGTAACTTGACGTTTTCCAGAAGAAAACGTTCGACCAGAAGGTCGAGGTAGCTATGATGCTAAGACTGAATCCGCGCAGATCCGGTGGCAGAAGAATGAACAATGCCGCAATGCAGGTGAGAAGCATCACAAAGACGAGCGCCGGCAGAATGCGCCGGGCACGGCGCCAGTAGAAGTTGACGATGGAAAATTGGCCGCGTTCAAGGTCATCCAGGAGGCTTCCGCTGGTTAGGTAGCCGGAGATGACGAAGAAGATATCGACCCCGCTAAAGCCACCCGGGATCGCCGAAATTCCGAAATGAAAGAGTACGACCGGAAGTACAGCAACGGCCCTAAGGCCCTCGATATAGCGCCTATATTGCATCCAGCGGTTCCTTTTATTTTAGATCAGGACGCGATTGGAAGCTTTCAATCTCCGGTAGGAGTGCTGCCGAGATAAGGGCGGTATCAGCCACCTTTATCCGTCCCGAATGTTCTGTAAGTTGCAACTGGTACAGAAGCACGATCGCCATCGCCGGCCTTGACGGCCTGATTGTCGAGCAGATCGCGCGGATCGTTGACCATCACGGCCAGGTTATGTCCTGTCGAACAACCAAGCGGCTGTTTGAAGGATTCTTCATTGGGTAAGGCACCATATGAGGGACAGACCGGCGGACGGGCGTGATAGACAATCGCCTCAATTCGCACTGAGCCGGCGTCGTGTTGATCGCGCAATTGAATGTTGTCTTCTTCGATTGCCAACTGCCTGGCCTGATGGGCTACCCCTGCGCTGAGCTGGGGCGAACCGCTGATGAGGAGGTGGATGGCATCGAACCGGCCGCGACTGGCCTTGTCTAGGAAAACACGCAAACGCTGCCGTTCGGAAGCGCGCAGGCTTTGCAACGTCAGGACGGTGGTCTCCTCTCGGACAAGCATTGGTGCCGATGGTTCGACATCAACTGGCGTAGTGCTTGTGCAGCCACTTACGCTTGGTGCCAGAGCGACAAAGAGGATTATAAAACGCAACATCTTTGGATGACACTATTCGATGATGAAGCCGAGACCGCCCTGGGCGCTTGGCGCGCCCGCACGGATAGCAGCGCGGTCTCGCGGGGGACTTGTCACGGAATTCGTCGGAGCGCCCCCTCCGTTCAAAGCCGGTGCCGCCCGCTCGGTCGGTGCGCTCATCTGGTTTGGGTTGGAGCCTGGTCTTACAATGTAAGGCGTAACTAGAATGACCAGTTCTGACTCCTCTTTTTGAAACGAGGTCGAGCGAAAAAGCGGTCCCAGGATCGCCAGTTCTCCGAGCCAGGGAAAGGCCCTGACATCATTGTTGACGTTCCGCCTGATTAGACCGCCGATTGCGAAGCTCTGGCCGCTGGCGAGTTCGACGACCGTATCGGCTCGGCGCGTGGAAACTGCCGGCACGGAAATTCCGTTGATTTGCACGGCACCTTGCGTCGACAGTTCACTGACTTCGGGCGTTACGTGAATGTTGATTTGATTGTTGCTGAGAACTGTCGGCACAAATTCCAGACTGACGCCGAAGTGACGGAATTCAACCGATACCTGCCTGTTTTCCTGCAGGACAGGAATGGGAAATTCGCCGCCCGCGAGAAAGCTGGCCTTTTCACCCGACATAGCGGTGAGGTTCGGCTCAGCCAGGACGGAAGCTATATGCTCCTTGGCGAGCGCGTCGAGAACCGCGCTGACGTTGACGGCACCGTTGTCGAATCCGATTTCTGCTGTACCGCCACCCTGGGTTGAACCAGACCCAGCGCTTGCAGCGCTTCCGCTTAGAACGCCCACTTTGAAATTGCCGATTTGACCGAAGGCGGACAAGTTGACGCCGAGTGACTTCATGGCGCTGCGTGAGACTTCGGCTACGCGCACGCTGAGGTTAACTTGCAGGGATCCAGCGACCTTGATGTTGTTGACGACTTGCGCTCCGTCGCCCAGATATTGCTCAGTGACTCTTTTTGCGGTGTCGGCGACCTCTGCGTCGGGCGCCGTCCCGCTAAGGATTGCGCCGCGCGGCGTATAGTTGACGCGGATGGGATAGTCGCCGACCTGCTCCCGCAACATGGCGCGTAAATCCCCGATCGGTTGCGTGACAACGATACGCAATTCGGCGAGAGGCTCGCCATTGCCATCCAAGGCGAATAGGCTGGTCCGCCCCGATTTCTTGCCAAAGACGAAGATTGTTTTGCTCGATGGCGCCTGAAAATCCGCGATCGTGGGGTCAGCAACAAAGATGGTCGTGGCTGGCCCGGGCAGATGAACGGTCTCCCCGAGCGAAGAGGAAAGGGTCAGCGTGGCGTTGATGCTATTCGAAGCCGCATGCGGCGGGCCTTTGTCCTGCTTGTTTTGCGCCGCGACACCAAGTGGGAAAGTCACAATAAGCGCGCAGAGGAGATGGCCCAGGTAACGGGGCACTGCAGGTCTTGTAACCTTGTTGGCGATCGCCCGCCAATTGAGCGCAGCGCAAGGATGTTGAAGGATCAGCAAAATAGATCTTCTTTCGATTCGACAAACTATGCGGACGAGGCGTCAGTCAATTCTAGGATGTAACCAATGCCTCGGATGGTCTTGATCCGTGGCGTTGCACCTGATCTGGTCAGATGTCCCCGTAAACGATAAATTCCGACTTCAAGCGCGTTGGCAGACACGTCGTCGTTGAATGAATAGAGGTGATCTTCCAATTGCGCACGGGGCACGATGCGGCCTGCCCGGTTAAGCAGGTGCTCTAGAACACAGAGTTCGCGACGTGCGATCATCATTGGGTGCCCATCAACGAAAACCTGGCGGGCGACCGGATCAAAGTCGAGATTGCCAAATACGAGCCTCAGGTCGGTCATCTGTGTCGCCCGGCGCAGAATGGCTCTCATTCTGGCAATAAGCTCATCGGTAGAGATGGGTTTGAGCAGAAAGTCGTCCGCACCACCGTTGAAGATCGCAATTCGCTTATCGAGATCGTTAAGGCTGCTCATAATGACGGCAGGAACTGAATGCCCGTGGGTCCTCAACTGCCTCAGCCAACCCAAGCCATCGCCATCTGGCAGAGCCAATTCCAGCAGGAGAATTTCATAGCTGGCGCAAGAAAATGCACTCGAAGCCAGTTCCAGAGTACCAACGACATCAACGACGAAGCCGCCATCCCCGAGCGCAAGTCGCATGGCGCGCGCAAGATCCGCATGATGATCCACGAGCAGCGTTCGCATTTCATCTCCTCTCGAAGAGGGACGGCCCATCGAACGCGTCACCGGCGGCCATCTGATCGGAGCACACGGCGCGCAACTCGTCGCAGCTCTCGGAACTGGTCCGAGTCGGAGGGACATGCAAGTCGCTCGGTGGCAATAGGCGCGGGTGAGGACCAACTGACGGGCTCAAATACGCCGGTCGGCGAACCCACGAGGCCAGCAACCCGCGTGCGATTTCTCGTTGCATCATCTCTCCTACGTGCAGCCCCTGCGCTCGCAAGGCAGCGTCGCGGCTCAGAGCCCGATTCCCACAGAGGGTAGGGTTAGCTTTCGAGAAACTGATTGAACAAATCGATTATTTGGATCGAATGCATCCACGGTATGGATGCAGCGCACCATCTTCAACGACTGCGGCGTCCTGATGCACTGTTGTGTCTGTCGTGCTCTGCTTTTTTCGCTGTCCTTCAAGGCTGGCGAGCCTGGTGGAACCTGCGCGTCATTGGCTTGGTAGCTTGAATGCTCAACAACGGAGCGCCCTGCGCAAAGCCGCTCTCATTTCCAAAAAGCCTTGCAATCTGGTTGGAGCACTTCGCGCTCGACACCAAAATAGGCGAGGAAAACTGACGTCTGACAGGGATGTACATGCAACAGCCGATTTGCGGCACCAGCAAACGACCGCGTTCAGGCTGAAGATCGACGACCAACGGCTCCTCGATTTCCGCACTTTTACAAGCTCTTCCTGTGCGGGCGGATGCCGGCAAACAGCAGCACAGGGTCAGCGAAACCGGGAGCGGGCCTGCTTGATCGCCATGATCACATTGCCGCTGTCGCGCGTGCGGAGCGGAATGCAATCGGTCCAGCCGGCGGCAATCCGGTCAGCACCATCGTCTGCACGAAGCTCCCTGACGAAGACGTGCCCGAATGCGCTCAACAAAGCCGGGCGGCGGATCTTTCCAATCGCCGAAGGTGCGGGCTGGCACCGAGCGGCGAACTGCGAACTCATTCCTGCCCGGCGGCGCTGGCCGCCGCGAGCGTCGATGCGGACCCAGCCGCTCCGAATCCTCCCACAACACGATGAGCGCGTCGCGGACATCGCTGCCGTAACAGCGGCTGCGGCTCTTGCCCGCAGACGGCCTCTGCTCACGACGGTTCATAAGACGGATCGCGCGCTTGCGAATAATAGCCGGTTACCGCCTCGAACTCATCCAGAATGCGCCGCTTGTCAACGCCGCAATAAAGCTCCACGATCGCCGCTTCACCGTGTCGCCATGCTGAGCCGCGCCATCCTTCCCCCGAACCGGAATGGCACGACCTGTCCATCCCCTTTGGAACAGGACACTATTGGTAACATTTTGCTTGAGGCAATGCGGCTCGTTGCCTTCCTTTTCGCTGACCGGAAGGGTACCGGAAGTCGTCTATCGCATCTTACCCGCTGAAAGCGGCAACACCTCGACCTCAATCGCAGATCATAGGAAATAGACGATCGCGTCGGGGCCTCAGCATCGGTTCACCGGGTTTCCGTCATCGACTGAAGCGAATTGCCCCATCGACCGTCACCGGGTGGGCCGCGATACGTCGCCGTATATGATTAGCGAGCGCACGTAGCGGAGCCATAGCTCTCCACCCAGCCATGTTCCCCTAGTTGGAAAATGTCCGGCGGACCAGAGGTGCTGTCGTCAGCTTTTCCTGAATAGCGGCCAAGGCAATCCCTACCAGTCCATCACCACCTTGCCGGAACTGCCGCTCTTCATCGCATCGAAACCGATCTGAAAATCGTCGATGCCGATGCGGTGGGTGATCAGGCCGGAGACATCCAGCGGACCCTGCACAAGCGCGATCATCTTGTACCAGGTTTCGAACATCTCGCGGCCGTAGATGCCTTTGAGATGCAGCATCTTGAAGATGACCTTGTTCCAGTCGATCTCGAAGCCGGTCGGCGCGATGCCCAGAATGGCGATCTTGCCGCCATTGTTCATGGTGTCGATCATGTCGCGGAAAGCGGGGGCGGCGCCTGACATTTCGAGGCCGACGTCGAACCCCTCGGTCATGCCGAGCACCGGCATGACGTCGCGCAGCTTCTCCTTCGAGGCGTCGACGACATGCTGGACGCCGAGTTTCTTGGCTAGCGCCAGCCGCACCGGGTTGATGTCAGTGATGACCACTTTGCGCGCGCCGACGCATTGGGCGACGAGCGCGCCCATGATGCCGATCGGCCCGGCGCCAGTCACCAGCACGTCCTCGCCGACCAGATCGAAGGACAATGCGGTGTGGACGGCATTGCCCAAGGGATCGAAGATCGCGGCAATCTCATCGGGCACATCGTCGGGGATCGGCACGACATTGTGCTGCGGGATCGCCAGATACTCGCCGAAGGCGCCTGGACGGTTGACGCCGACGCCGAGCGTGTTGCGGCACAGATGCCCTCGCCCGGCGCGACAGTTGCGGCAATGGCCGCAGACGATGTGGCCTTCGCCCGATACACGCTGGCCGACCTTGTATTCGGTGACCGCTGCGCCGAAATCGGCAACGGTGCCGACGAATTCATGGCCCGTCACCATCGGCACCGGCACCGTCTTCTGCGCCCACTGGTCCCAATTGTAGATGTGCACGTCGGTGCCGCAGATCGCCGTCTTCTTGATCTTGATCAGCACGTCGTTGGGGCCGATTTCCGGCACCGGCACCTCTTCCATCCAGATGCCCGGTTCGGCCTTGGCCTTCACAAGCGCCTTCATCATGTTCGACATCAGGATTTCCCTATTC
>NZ_RZQG01000217.1:0-7703 GCF_003998635.1 Mesorhizobium sp. M7D.F.Ca.US.004.03.1.1 | reverse complement strand
TCGACGGTGGTGTTTCCGCTGCCGATGGACCTGCTGACGATCTTCAACAAAAAGCCGGACGGGGCCAAGTGAACTGGCCTCGTGCGCCGAGCAGCCACGCCGCCCAAAAATGAATCGTCGTAGCGTGCATTTCCGGCTCTTGTCGACCTCACGGAGCGCCATAATTCCATTCAAGGCTGAGCGAATTCAGCTGCTGAATAGGAGGCGTCCGTGAAGCATCAAACCGTTGACCAACTGCATGCCGTTGCCGACGTCCACGCCGAGGCAACCTATCTTGTCGCGACTCGAGGAGAACGCCTCGAACGTTGGGCGCAGCTTCTGGAGCAAAATCCCAACAGGTGCCTAGGGGCGCTGGCGGGGACCGAATACCAATCTGTGGAGATGCGCGAAAGGATGCGTTCCGCGGGATCACCGATCACAGTTGCTTTCGAAGATACGATCTTTCGCGCACTGGGCTTGAAAGAGGATACCTACGGTGAGGCCAAGCGCTTCTTCGAGCTGACCGATTGGCAACTCCACGAAATCGTCTGCCATTGCCATGTCGGCGCCACGATGCCGGCACGATGGGCCGCATCCCGTGTCCGCGCGGCAATGTCGGGAAGATCCGGTTTCTTCGCGTGGCTGCGAGGAACGTTTCTGCACTGAAGGCCGATGCTCCGGCTGGTAAACATCGCGCACGGTGTCGGCTGAACGACTGCTTGAAGAACGATGAGGCGGCAGTGGATCTGTCCGCCTCCTGTCGATTGTTCTGGACGGTGCCGCTTATCGGCTACCAGCGGTGATCTCGCCGAACACGATGTCGAGCGAGCCGATCTCATCGCGTCGAACATGGGAACGCTCGCTGATGGACTGAGAAAGTTGCACGCCGGCTCAATATGCCGGATCATGGCGGCGTGGCAGGGGGAGACATCGCGTGGCCAATCGTCGAAACGGCATGGCGTCTCCGGCTGATGGGTCGGAGGACATGCTTTCGGCCGTCGCGCCCCGCCCGCGAACCGCATTGCCCAACGTGGCAACCACCGTCACCACAGTGGCGGCGCTGTATTTCGGGCGCGAGGTTTTCCTGCCGATCGCGATTGCGCTGTTGCTGACCTTCGCGCTCGCGCCGCTTGTCTCGGTGCTCAAAAAGGTCGGCATTCCCCGGATTGCCGCCGTCATCGCCAGCGTGCTCGGCGCTTTCGCGGCGCTTGGCCTGTTCTCCTTCATTGTCGCCACGCAGGTCAGCGAACTGGCGCAGAACATCCCGGTCTACCAGACCAACATCCTGACCAAGATCCGTTCGCTCAAGGAAACCGGGGTCGGGGGAGGGATCATTGCCCGATTGAGCCAGGTGGTCGAGCGGGTCGGCCAGGAGATCGACAGGCAGGACGCCTCGCTGCCGGCCGCCACCCCGGAAAAGCCGCCGCGCGAGCCGGTGCCCGTCGAGATCGTCGCGCGCGAAAGGCCGCTCCAGGTCCTGCAGAACATAGTCGGGCCGCTGATCAGCCCGCTCGCGTCGGCCGGGCTGATCATCGTCGTCGTCATCTTCATGTTGCTCGAGCGGGAGGATCTGCGCGACCGCTTCATCCGGCTTGTCGGCTACGGCGACCTCCACCGCACCACCGAGGCGCTTCAAGATGCCGGCAAGCGGGTGGGCCGCTATCTGCTGATGCAGTTGGTCGTCAACATCGTCTACGCCATACCGATCGCGATCGGGCTCTGGGTCCTCGGCATCCCGAATGCGTTGCTGTGGGGGCTGCTGGCGCTGGCGCTGCGTTTCGTTCCCTATATCGGCCCGATCATAGGCATGCTTTTGCCGCTGTTCCTGGCGCTGGCCGTGGCGCCGGGCTGGTCGCTCGTCCTGTGGACGGCCGCCCTGTTCGTGGTGATGGAGCTGATCACCGGCAACGTCATCGAACCCTGGCTTTACGGTTCGCGAACCGGACTGTCGCCGCTGGCGATCATCGTCGCGGCGATTTTCTGGACGTGGCTCTGGGGGCCGCTCGGGCTGATCCTGTCGACGCCGCTCACCGTCTGCCTGGTGGTGCTGGGCAGGCACGTGCCGCAGTTTGAATTCCTCGACGTGCTGTTCGGCAACGAGCCCGTGCTCGAACCCCATGCGCGCCTCTACCAGCGGCTGCTGGCCGGCGATCCCGAAGAAGCTACCGACCACGCCGAGGAGATGCTGGAGGAGAAATATCTCGTCGAATTCTACGACAAGGTCGCCATACCGGCACTGCTACTGGGCGAGCGCGACCGGGTGCGCGGCGTCATGGGCGACCTGCAAAGACGGCAGCTGGCGGCCAGTGCCCTGACGCTGGTGGCCAACCTCGACGACAGCGCGCAGGAGGAAGCGAGCGAGGAGGAGGAGCCGCACGTGGTCGCAGAGGGGGACGACGATGGCGATTCCAGCGGCGAGGAAGAGACCGAATTGCCCGACGGCACCGGCATGTCAGTGCTTTGCGCCGGCGGGCGTGGCGAGCTCGACGATGCCGCCGCCGCGATGCTGGCGCAGGGGCTGGAAGTCCAGGGCGCGACAGTGTCGAAGGCCGGCTTTGCCGATATGGAACCCGCCAACATCCGCCGCCTCGACCTCGAAACCGTCGACACCGTCGTGGTCGGCTTCCTGAACCGGGATTCCGTCAAGCACGCCCGCTTTCTGGTGCGCCGGCTGAAGCGCGCGAAGGCTGCACTTCGGGTGGGAATCGTGTTCTGGTCGGAGACCGCTGCTGAGGACAAGGAAACGGCGGCCAAGCTGGCCCAGGACATGAACGCCGATTTCGTGGCGCATGGCATGGTCGACGCGGTAGTGGGCGCGCTGTCAAACGAGCCGCCGGTTGCCCTCAAGCTCATCGCCAAACGCCGCATGCGGCGACAGCGGGCGGCCCCCAAGAAGGTTGCGGCGGCGGCGGCGAGTTAGGTCGAAACTCGGAATGATCGAGTTCGGCCCCGAAACACATCCTCAGAGGTGGAAGGCGCGCATGGCCGCTTTGCGCCTCGGCGCCGCTATTGGCATCGTCAGGTGCGGATGCGACGAAAAAGCGTTTCTACGATCACGTTGAACCGCTCCGGGTCATCGAACGCCCGGGCGGCAAGCATGGCTCCGTATACGGTCGCCATGAAAGCTTGCGCCTCGACCTCGGGGGATGCCTCGAGATGCACTGCCCCCTGCTTTACACCAAGTTCCAAAAGCCGTTCCAGCCATTTGCCGAGGTCGACGAAATGACCGCGGACGGAAACTGCCACCTCTTCGGGCAGACCCGGGAATTCGGCCGCCAGCACGGCAGCCAGGCAGAAGGGAGCGGACTGATCCTTGATACAGCGCTCCCAATACCCTGTATAAAACCGCAACTGATCCAGTGCCGGCGAACCTTCCTCCAGTGCCGCACTCTGGGCTCGGATACCGGCGCGCGCTTGTTCGACAACTGCTACGACCAAATCGACTTTGGAGGGGAAGTGATGGTGAATGCTGGCCTTACGGATGCCAAAGCGCTCCGACAGGTCGGCATAGCTGAAGCCGTTGTAGCCGACACGCATGATCAGCTGGGCGGCTCCGCCAACCAGTTTGCTCGCGGTGTCACTCAATGCAGTGTTCATTGTCACCCTTCCGGTAAGTTGAGGTAGGAAATTTTGCCGGTCCTCGCAAGGTTTGTCCGAGCCAGCGGAACAGGAGCGCGGCTTGACCGCCAATCTCTTTTGAAGGGAGATGCGCCGTCCTCCAGGAAGGGCAGCGCACCACTCGTTAGCAGATCAACAGTTCTTCAAGACGCATCTAGCTGGCGATCCGCGGTGACCTCCGAAGGATGTCGGTGACCGTCAGCCACACTGCCGACACCAGGAAGTAGAAAGCGCCGAACGCAGCGTAGGGCGCGACATTCGTGATGCCGATATCTTCAACGCCGCCGGCCATCTTCACAAAAAAGATGCCGGCCAGTGCCGATTGAGCGCCGCTCAAGATCATCGCCCACTGCGCGCCGGTGGTCTTCCAGCGCCGCAGTGCGGTAATCAGTTGAAACAGGCCAGATAGAGCAGCCCAGACACCGTAGACCGCGAGCACTGCGTTCATGCTGTTGGTTAGCGCGACAGCGACCGCCAAGGTGGCAAGCACGCTGACGACAAAATTCAGCAGCTGCGACTTATTGCGGTTCAATCCGCCGGTGCGCTGGGCATCGACGACATTCGCAAGGGCGTCCCAGGCAGGATACGCCACCAGCATGATCGCGGCCAACGGCGGCATGGTCTTGGCGAGGGTAAAGGCCAGTGCGACCCATGCCGCGGAAACGCCGAACCGGACAAAATAATAGCTTTTGAGCCATGTGTTGGAAGCTTGGGCGAGGGTGGCGGTGTTTTGAACAGGCATACCGATTTTCCAATGTTGGTTGATAGCAATCTACCTACTAGAAGGTAGACAAGCTTTGGTCAACCGATTTCACCGCTCATCGAGTAAGTTTGGCTGCGTGCGAGGGCGGGCCGTTGCCAGAGGCCGCGGGAGGCCCTGGGCGAAACTGTGCTGCACCGCAGCGCCAGAAGAGCGTGGCTGCCGGATCTCGATCGGACGTCATGAAACCTTTTGATTTTTAAGCCGTTATCGGCCTTATGTCCGGGGCCAAACTCAAGCCGAAATCGGTCGACGGCGCCAAGCCACGCGGGGCTGGAAAATCGCGCCAAAAAAAGGCATCGGCCGCCCAAGCCGCGCCCGAGGCCGACGGGCATGCCGCGCCCGAAGTCGACAGCCAGCCCGCGCCCGAGGTCGACGGACAGGCCGCGCCGCCACCCGATGCCGTCGAACCCGATCCAGAACTGACGCCCGAGGAGGCGGAGCAGGCGCGCAAGCGATATTTGCTGCGGCGTTTCTGGATCAGCGCCCGCGGTTACTGGAGCCGGCGCGGCGACCGGCTGGCCTGGCCATTGACGATCGGGGTGCTGCTGCTGATCTGCATCAATATCGGCTTCCAGTATGGCATCAATGTCTGGAACCGCTCGATGTTCGATGCCCTCGAGCAGCGCAACGCCGGCAGCGTCTATTTCCTCAGCGCCGTCTTCGTGCCGCTGGTGATCTGCAGCGGCAGCCTTGTCGTCGCGCAGGTCTACCTGCGCATGACGATCCAGCGCCGCTGGCGTTCCTGGCTGACCACCGCGGTCATCGCGCGCTGGCTGGCAAGCGGCCGCTACTACCAGCTGAACCTCGTCGGTGGCGACCACCAGAATCCCGAGGCCCGCATGACCGAGGATTTGCGCATCGCCACAGAGTCGCCGGTCGATTTCATCTCCGGCGTCCTCAACGCGTTTCTGTCGGCCTCGACCTTCATCGTCGTGCTGTGGACCATCGGCGGCGCGCTCACCCTGCCGATCGGCGGCGAGAGCATCACCATTCCCGGGTTCCTGGTCATCACCGCGGTAATCTATGCCGCCATCACCTCGACCTCGATGGTGGTCATCGGTCGCAATTTCGTCCAGCTCTCCGAGCGGAAGAACCAGGCGGAGGCCGAACTGCGCTACACGCTTACGCGCGTGCGCGAAAACGGCGAGAGCATCGCCCTGCTGGGCGGCGAGGAGGAGGAGCGCAGCGGCATCGACAGGAATTTCGGCCATGTGCTGAGGCAATGGGCGCTGCTGACCGGCCAGCATATGCGCACGGCGGCGGTGTCGCAGGGATCGAGCCTGTTTGCGCCGGTCGTGCCGATCCTGCTGTGTGCGCCAAAATTCCTCGAAGGCTCAATGACGCTTGGCGAGGTGATGCAGGCAGCGTCTGCCTTTGGCATCGTGCAAGGCGCTTTCGGATGGCTGGTCGACAATTACCCGCGTCTTGCCGACTGGAACGCCTCCGCACGGCGCATAGCCTCGCTGATGATGTCGCTCGACGGGCTCGAGCGTGCCGAGCAGAGCGACGCGCTTGGGCGCATCCAGCACGGCGAAACCGATGACGGTGCGATGCTCGTCCTCGACAATCTCGCGGTGACGCTGGACGACGGCACCTCCGTGGTCAAGGAGACCGAGGTTGCGATCGAACCGGGTGAGCGGGTGCTGGTGGCGGGCGAATCCGGCTCAGGCAAGTCGACGCTGGTGCGGGCCATTGCGGGCCTGTGGCCGTGGGGCGGCGGCGGCGTCAATTTCCACGCCGGCAGGCGTCTGTTCATGCTGCCGCAACGTCCCTACATCCCCTCGGGGACCCTGCGCCGCGCGGTCGCCTATCCTGCAGCGTCGGATAAGTGGACGATCAAACAGATCAAGGCCGCCCTCGACAAGGTGGGCCTTGCGTATCTTGCCGACAGGATCAAGGAAGAAGCGCCATGGGACCAGACGCTGTCGGGCGGCGAAAAGCAACGCCTCGCCTTCGCGCGCCTGCTGCTGCACCGCCCCGACATCGTCGTGCTGGATGAAGCGACCTCGGCGCTCGACGAGAAGAGCCAGGACAAGATGATGGAGACTATGATCCGCGAATTGCCTGACGTCACCATCATAAGCGTGGCGCATCGCGCCGAGCTGGAGGCCTTCCACAGTCGCAAGATCACATTGGAGCGTCGCGCGGGCGGGGCAAAGCTCGTCAGCGATGTCGACCTGGGACAGCGCAAGGGCAGGCGCAACCTGCTCCGGCGCGCGCTGTGGGGCTCCGGCACGCGCAACAAAAGGCAAGCGTGAGCTTCAACAGAGTGGACCTCGGACGTAGTCACGCCGGCCGATAAATCTACGCCACCGAGCCGCCCCAAGCGGGGAAGCAGGGCGCGCCGCCGAAACCTTCGGCGGAGCGCGTCACCCGAAATCATAGCCACCGCGGCCTTGGCCGCATGGACAGCTACGCCGCCTTTACGATCTCGACCAGTTCAACGTCGAACACCAGATCCTGCCCGGCCAGTGGATGGTTGCCGTCGAGCTTGACTCTGGCGTCGTCCACTTCGACGACTGTTACCGGCATGGGTTGCCCGTCGCGGGTTCTGACCTGCAATCGAGTGCCGATATCGACGTTGATGTTGTCTGGCACCTTGGCGCGGTCGATGGTCACGACCGCTTCGGGGCGGTGGGGGCCATAGGCGGCGTCGGCGGGAACGGTGACGGTGCTTCTCGCACCCACCTCCATGCCCTCGACATGGGTTTCAAGACCGGAGATTACCTGTCCTTCACCCAGCGTGAATTGCAGCGGTTCGCTGCCGGAGGCATCGAATTGAGTGCCGTCGACTAGGCGTCCATTGTAGTTGATGCGCACGGTGTCGCCATTCTTGGCCTGTGTCATAGCAGTCATCCTTTCGGAAGTTTTTGAGGGGGCCGGCTGAGGTTCACGGTCCCGTTCTCGATCATCCACGCACTCAGGTGCACGGCGCGAAACCCTAAAACTAGGTGCCTGGCTGCCGATGTAAACCCAAAATGCCGATTGATTATCCAGAGCGCCTCTTACCGATCGACCATGGCCATGGCGCGCTCGGTGTAGCGCGGGCCGGAGATCTTTCCCGGCGCGAGCGCCTCGTCGAGCGCGGCCATCTCAGTGGCGTCGAGCATCAGCGATGCGGCGGCTACGTTCTCCTCCAGATGTCTGATCCGCTTGGTGCCGGGGATCGGCACGATGTCGAGGCCGAAGCCGTTGCCCTTCGCCAGCAGCCAGGCCAGTGCTATCTGTCCGGGTTTGACGCGGCGGGCCGTCGCAATGTCGCGCACCTTGGCCGCCGCCTCGACATTGGCGTCGTAGTTCTCGCCCTGGTAGCGCGGGTCGTTGCGGCGGTAAACGCCTTCGG
>NZ_RZQG01000216.1:0-7710 GCF_003998635.1 Mesorhizobium sp. M7D.F.Ca.US.004.03.1.1 | reverse complement strand
GCCTTGTCGTCGAGCATGGCGGCGCCCGCCATGTCATCAAGGATCGGACAATCCGGCCTTTCGTCGCCGTGGCAGGCATGGATCAGTTTCTGCAGGGTCGAGCGCATCGACTGCAGCTCGCGCACCTTCTCCTCGATCGCCGTGACATGGGCGGCGGCGATCTCGCGCACGTCGTGGCTGGCGCGGCTGCGGTCCTGGTAGAGCGCCATCAGCTGGCGACAATCGTCGATGGAAAAGCCGAGATTGCGGGCGCGACGCAGAAAGGCCAGCCGGTGGATGTCGTCTCCGGAATAGTCGCGGTAGCCGTTGGCGGCGCGCGCCGGGGCGATCAGGCCGATCTCCTCATAGTAGCGGATGGTCTTGGCCGGCAGGCCGGAGCGGTGGGCGGCGTCACCGACGTTCATGACGATTCTCCTCGATTCTCAGGAGCCCGTGGACTTGGCCCCTTGAATTTCCTTCACAATCCTGTGAGGGCTGTTGCCGAAATGCCATAGTGATATGCTTACCAGCACGTCAACTCCGGCATATAGGCATCGCGCGCTTGGCAAGCAAAGCAAATGCCAGCATGAATGATGGTGAGAAAGCGGCCGACTCGTGCCGCCGAAGTTGGGGCGGGGCACCGGATCACCTGATGCGCATGAAGTCGTTTGCAATTGTCGCCGCACTGGCGCTTTCCACTGCTATCGCCGGTTGCAGCACCATCGGCTCGCAGATATTCTCCAACGACTACGGCGCGGTCACCGACGCCGGTTACCAGTTGCCACGCATCCCGATCGAGAAAGTGCCGATGAAGTACCATCGGCAGGAAGTGAACTACGACAGCCCGGAAAAGCCGGGCACCATCATCGTCGATACGCAGAACAAGTTCCTCTACTTCATCGAGGGTGATGGAAGGGCAATTCGCTACGGCATCGGCGTTGGCCGCGAGGGTTTCGAGTGGCACGGCACCGCCCATATCGCGCTGAAGCGCGAGTGGCCAACCTGGACGCCGCCGAGGCAGATGATCCAGCGCCAGCCCGAACTGGAAAAGTTTGCTGGCGGCATGGAGCCGGGCCTGAAGAACCCGCTTGGTGCGCGCGCCATGTACCTGTTCAACAAGGGCGGTGATTCGGGCTATCGCCTGCACGGCAGCCCGGAATGGAATTCGATCGGCAAGGCAATGTCGTCAGGCTGCATTCGCCTGATGAATCAGGATATTATCGACCTCTATGACCGCGCCTCGGTCGGCGCCAAGGTCATTGTTCTTTAGGTCATGATGCCGAGAAACCAGTACCGGTTCTCGTGAAAATCATGATCAGATAGAGGCAGCTTTCGTACGCGGACCGTCTAGGCAACAACGGACGTCCCAAACAGAAAACCGGGCAATTCGGCCCGGTTTTTTGTTGTTTGCGATGGAAGTGTCTGCCGGCAGGAGAGCGGTCAGGAGACCTGCTCGACCTGCTGCACTTCCGGCACGAAGTGGCGCAGTAGGTTCTGGATGCCGTGCTTCAGCGTCGCCGTCGATGACGGGCAGCCGGCGCAGGCGCCTTTCATGTGCAGGAATACCGTGCCGTTCTCGAAGCCGCGGAAGGTGATGTCGCCACCATCCTGGGCGACCGCCGGGCGCACCCGCGTGTCGAGCAGTTCCTTGATGGTGATGACCAACTCCTCGTCGGCCTTGTCATAGAACTCACCGGTCTGGCTGGTCTCGGCGGCTGGGCCGGCCTTGGCCATGACAGGCGCGCCGGACATGAAATGCTCCATGATGGCACCAAGGATAGCCGGCTTCAGATGCTGCCAGTCGGGGCCGTCCTTGGACACGGTGATGAAGTCATAGCCAAAGAAAACACCGGTGACGCCGGGAATCTCGAACAGCCGGCCAGCCAGCGGCGAGGCAATAGCGGCGCTGTCGGCATCGCGGAAATCGGCGGTGCCTTCCAGAAGCACTTCCTTGCCAGGCAGGAATTTCAGCGTCGCCGGGTTCGGCGTCGATTCGGTCTGGATGAACATGGCCATCTCCGTGCCCGTTGCGGGCAGCTAGTTTGGAATAATTCTAAATAGGCTCAATTGGCTGGACATTCAAGCGAAACGCATCGCCGGAAGGGCTGGCTGGCGGAATGTTTTTGCGCGCCCCGGGACGCGCTCGAAGCAGCCTCATGCGAGGCTGTCGATCTCCTCGTCCGACAGATTCTGCGGCACCACGGTCACCGGGATCGGGAAGGCCGCACCCTTGCCGGCCACAGCGCCGACCAGCGGCCCCGGGCCTTCCTTGCCCGCACCGGCGGCCAGCACCAGGATGGCGATGTCCTGGTCTTCTTCGATCAGCTTGTGGATCTCTTCCGTCGGCTTGCCTTCGCGCACCACCATCTCAGGCTCGATGCCAAGCTTCTGGCGCACCTTGTTGGCATAAGTGTCGAGTGCTGCGCGCGCCGTGGCGGTCGCCTCCTCGCGCATGATCTTCTCGACGCCCAGCCAGTGCTGGAAATCATCCGGCTCGATCACATAGAGCAGCACCAGCGTGCCGCTGGTGCTCTGCGCCCGCTTCGAGGCATAGGCGACGGCGCGCTCACACTCCGGCGTGTCGTCGATGATCGCCAGGAACTTGCGGCGATGGCCGGCTTCGCGGCTGAGGCGTTTGGAGACCATGTCTATCTACTCGATGCTTTATCGGCCGCAATCTGCCACTGCGGCGGACCGGCGGCAAGCCGCCGGCCTTGGGCCAATATTGTGCAGTGCGCTGACTGTGGGAATTAGGCCTGCAGCAGCCCGATGATGTCGCGCACCGTCTTCATCGTCGCTTCGGCCAGCACGCCGGCACGCTCGCCGCCGTCCTTGAGCACCGCGTCGACATAGGCACGGTCGTCGGAAATGCGGCGCATCTCGCTGGCGATCGGCGCCAGCTTTTCCACCGCAAGGTCGGCCAGTGCCGGCTTGAACACCGAAAACTGCTGGCCGGCGAACTCTTTCAGCACGTCCGCCTTCGACATCTCGGCGAGACCCGCATAGATGCCGACAAGGTTTTCCGCCTCCGGCCGGCTAGCCAGACCGTCCAGCTCGCTCGGCAGCGCTTCCGGGTCGGTCTTGGCCTTGCGGATCTTCTTCGAGATGGCATCGGCGTCGTCGGTCAGGTTGATGCGCGACAGATCCGACGGGTCCGACTTCGACATCTTCTTGGAACCGTCGCGCAACGACATGATGCGCGCCGCCGGCCCGCCGATGACCGGTTCGGTCAGCGGGAAATAGCCGTTCACGGTCTCCTCGCCGACCTGCATCTCGACGCCGACGCCAAGGGCGGCGATGCGGTCGGAGAAGTCATTGTTGAACTTCTGCGCGATGTCGCGGGTCAGCTCCAGGTGCTGCTTCTGGTCCTCACCCACCGGGACGTGGGTGGCACGGTAGAGCAGAATGTCCGCAGCCATCAGGGAGGGATAGGCTAGCAGGCCGAGCGATGCGTTCTCGCGGTCCTTGCCGGCCTTGTCCTTGAACTGCGTCATACGGTTCATCCAGCCGATGCGCGCCACGCAATTGAAGATCCAGGCGAGCTCCGCATGCTGCATGACCCGCGACTGGTTGAAGACGATATGCTTCTTCGGGTCGATGCCCGAAGCCAGGAACGCCGCGGTGATCGACCGCGTCTGGTCGGCGAGGTCTTCATAGACGAGTTGGGCTGTCAGCGAATGCAGGTCGACGACGCAATAGATGCAGTCGGATGTGTCCTGCAGGGCGACGAATTTCTTGATGGCGCCGAGATAGTTGCCGAGATGCAGATTGCCGGTCGGCTGGACCCCGGAAAAGACGAGTGGCTTGAAGGCGGTCATGATTGTCCTCATGGCTTGTGGAGGGCCGTTTCGCGCGCGGCGAAAGTCTTTCGACGGCGCGCTTATGGACGAAGACGGCGCCGCGATCAAGACGGCGCTGCAGGTGGATCTGGCGCTCTACTCGTCCAGTTCGGTCTCTGCGACCGGTGGCGCCGACTTGCCCGATCCGCGTTTGACATTGCGCCGGATCATGCCGAAATCGGCGCCGCCGGTGGCAAACGCGGTTATGAAGTAGAGCAGCGCTCCGCCGGCAACCAGCGACAGCAGCGTCGTCGCCTTGACGACCAGCGGCGAGCCCAGGCCGAGCCTGACGGCGAACCAGTGTTCGGCAAAATAGAGGGCCGTTCCCATCACCACCGCCGACAGCACCAGACGTGGAATGCGTTTCATCAGCGGCACGTCGCGGCCCCAATGGCCGCGCCGGATCAGGACGCCGAGCAGCATCAGCGCGTTGACCCAGCCGGCGACTGCGGAGGCCACCGCAATGCCGGGCGCCCCCATCCTTGGAAACAGCGTCAGCGCCGTGGTGACGTTCACCGCCACCGAGATGGCGGCAAACATCATCGGCGTGCGTGTGTCCTCGCGGGCGAAGTAACCCGGCGTGAAGGCCTTGATCAGCACGAAGGCCGGCAGGCCGAGGCCGAAGATCGCCAGGATCGCCGCCACTGTCGGCGTCGAGCCGTTGGCGGCAAACGCGCCGCGCTCATAGACCAGCCGCACGATCGGCTCCGACATCACCCAGAGCGCGGCGGCTGCCGGCAGCGTCAGGAACAGCGTGAATTCGACCGAGCGGTTCTGCAGATTGGCCGCTTCGATCAGATTGCCCGACTTCAGCGCCCGCGACAGTTCGGGCAACAGCACGATCGCCACCGCCACGCCGACCACGCCGAGCGGCAACTGGTAGATGCGGTCGGCATAGGCGAGCGAGGACACCGCGCTGTTCTGCGCAGAGGCGATTGCCGTGCCGATCAGCTGGTTGATCTGGGTGATGCCGCCGGTGAGTGCCGCCGGCAGCGCCAGGATCAACAGCCGCTTGACAGCGGGCGTCATTTTCGGCCGGCGGAAGCCGATCGAGATGCCGGCATGGCGCACCGCCACCCAGACGATCGCCAGTTGCACCAGCCCGGCGGCAAGCACGCCCCAGGACAGCCCATAGCCGACGGTGAGTGCGTCGGAGCCCTTGTACCAAGCATAACCGAGCACGCCGATCAGGATGATGTTGAGGAAGACCGGTGCCACCGCGGCGGCGAAATAGCGGCGCAGCGAATTCAGCATGCCCGCCATCATGGCGCCCAGCGACATGCAGATCAGGTAGGGGAACATGATCGTCGCCAGCGTCACCGTGGTGTCGAACTTCCCCGGCGTGCCGGCAAAACCCGGCGCCACCAAATAGCGCACGATCAGCGGCATCGACAGTTCCATGACGATGGTCAGCGCCAGCAGCGCCGTGAACAGCACGCCGAACACTTCCTCGGAGAAGCGCTTGGCGCCATCGGTGCCGTGGGTCTCGATCTCCTTGGCGAACAGCGGCACGAAGGCGGCGTTGAAGGCGCCCTCGGCAAACAGCCGGCGAAAGGTGTTGGGAAACTGGAAGGCGGCGTTGAAGGCGTCGGCGACCGGTCCGGTGCCGAGTGCGGCCGCCATCAGCATCTCGCGGCCGAAACCGAGCGCGCGGCTCATCAGCGTGCCGGAAGCGACCGTTGCGAATTTCTTGACGAGGCTCATGCGTTTGGAGACTGCCTACAGGATAAGGACAAAGTGATGGTGGCGGTCACTCGGCGGCCGCCGCCCTGGCTTTGCCGCCGCGTTCGGGCACGATGCCTTCGAGCGTCGCCATCAGCCGGTTGCGAATGGTCGCGATGCGGGCCGGGCTGTCGATCTTCTGGCCGGTTAGATCGGTGACATAGAAGGTGTCGATGACCTTTTCGCCGAAGGTGGTAATGTGGGCCGATGCGATGTCGAGCGACAGGTCGGAAAGCGTTCCGGTGATCTCCGACAGCAGCCCCGGCCGGTCCAGGCCTTCGACCTCGACGACCGAAAAACGGTTGGACAGCGTGTTGCGGATTTCGGCGCGTGGCGGGATCTTGAACACCTTGGCGCCACGCCGCGGCTTGGTGCGCTTCTCGATCATCTCCGGCAGCCAGCTCTTGCCCGACAGCACGTCCTCGATCAACCGGCCGACACGCTCGGCGCGCCGGCGCTCGTCCTCGTCACGGTCGAATTCCCGCGAGATCAGGATGGTGTCGAGTGCGCGGCCGTCCGATGTCGTGAAGATCTGCGCGTCGACGATGTTGCCGCCGGCTCCGGCGCAAGCCCCGGCGATGACCGACAGCAGGCGGGGATGGTCCTGCGCCAGCACGGTGATTTCGGTCACCGCCTCGAACTGGTGGGTCTTGACCATGGTGGCGAGCTTGTTGCCCGCCACATCCGCCTCGCGGATGAACTCGGCATGGCGCAGCTGGTCGGCGAGATCGACGTTCAAAAGGTAATTCTCGTAGTGCTGGCCGACATAGCGCTTGCGGGCCTTGTCCGGCCAGTCGCCGAGCGCCTCGGCCAGACGCTCGCGCGCCGCCGCCGTGCGCTGGGCGCGCGACACTTCTGAAAAACCGCCGGTCAAAAGCAATTCGGTCTCGTAGTAGAGCGTGCGCAGCAACTGGCCCTTCCAGCCGTTCCAGACACCGGGTCCAACGCCCCTGATATCGCAGACGGTGAGGATCAAAAGCAGCTTCAGCCGCTCGACCGACTGCACGATCGCGGCGAAATCCTCGATGGTCTTGCGGTCGTTGAGGTCGCGGGTCTGCGCCGTCATCGACATCACAAGGTGGTTCTCGACCAGCCAGGCCACGGTTTCGGTGTCGGCCGGCGACAGCCCCATATGCGGGCAGATGCGACGTGCGATCCTGGCGCCGGCCTCGGAATGATCCTCCGGCCTGCCCTTGGCGATGTCATGCAGAAGCACGGCGACATAGAGCGCCTCGCGGCTCTTCTTCAGTCCCGGCATCAGCGTGTGCGAGAGGGGATGGATCTTTTCGCCGTCGCCGCGCTCGATCTCGGCCAGCACGCCGATGCAGCGGATCAGGTGCTCGTCCACCGTGTAGTGGTGGTACATCGAGAACTGCATCATGGCGACGATCTTGCCGAAATCGGGGATCAGCCTGCCGAGCAGCCCGGCCTCGTTCATGCGCCGCAGATTGAGTTCGGCATTGCGGTCTGACGTCAGGATGTCGAGGAACAGCCGGTTGGCCTCCTCGTCGCGCCGCAGCGACTTGTTGACTAGGCTAAGCGAGCGGGTCAGCAGCTTCAGCGCGTCGGGATGGAATTCCAGGCCGTGCTTGTCGGCGAACCAGAACAATCTCAAAAGATTGACCGGATCGCGCTCGAACACCTGGTCGTCGGCGATGTTGATGCGGTGGTTGTCGACAATGAAGTCGGAGGTGCCGGCCAGCTTGCGCTTGCGCCTGGAGAAAGTCAGGAAGATGCGGTTGAAGCCCGGCACGTGCTTGGCCTGCTCTTCCTCGAGCGCGGCACAGAAGATGCGGGTCAGGTCCCCGACATCCTTGGCAACCAGGAAGTAGTGCTTCATGAAGCGCTCGACCGCCGACAGGCCGGGGTGCGTGGTGTAGCCCAGCCGTTCGGCGATCTCGCGCTGGATGTCGAAATGCAGCCGTTCCTCGGCCTTGCCGGTGAGGAAATGCATGTGGCAGCGTACCGCCCACAGGAAATCCTCGGCCTTCTGGAACTCCCGGTATTCGCCCTCGGTGAAGACGCCCTTGTCGACCAGCTCCTCGCCGGTGCGCACCCGGTAGAAATATTTGCCGATCCAGAACAGCGTCTGCAGATCGCGCAGGCCGCCCTTGCCGTCCTTGACGTTGGGCTCGACGAGATAGCGGCTTTCGCCCGCCTTGGCATGGCG
>NZ_RZQG01000215.1:0-7722 GCF_003998635.1 Mesorhizobium sp. M7D.F.Ca.US.004.03.1.1 | reverse complement strand
CTTCAGCACATACTCGAATTTCGGCCCGTAGAAGGCACCCTCGCCCGGATTGATCGAGGTCTTGATCCGATTGCCGGACCGCGTCCTGATTGTCTCCAACACGTTGCCCATGATCGCCTCGGCGTGATCCCACGCCTCGTCGGTGCCGACGCGCTTGTCCGGCCGTGTCGACAGCTTGACGCTGACTTCTTCAAAACCGAAATCGGCATAGGTCGACAGGATCAAATCGTTGATGCGCAGGCATTCCGCTGCCAGCTGTTCCTCGGTGCAGAAGATGTGCGCATCGTCCTGCGTAAAGCCGCGCACGCGCATCAGCCCGTGCAGTGCTCCGGACGGCTCGTAACGGTGCACATTGCCGAATTCTGCAAGCTTTACGGGTAGATCGCGATAGGACTTCAACCCATGCTTGAATATCTGCACATGGCCCGGACAGTTCATCGGCTTCAGCGCGAAGACGCGGTCGTCATCGGTGTCGTCGCCGGCGACCGTCACCTTGAACATGGCGTCGCGATACCAACCCCAGTGGCCTGACGTCTCCCACAGGCTCTTGTCGAGAACCTGCGGTGCGTTGACCTCCTGATAGCCCTGCTCGTCGAGGCGGCGGCGCATGTAGTTGACCAGATTCTGGAACATCTTCCAGCCCTTGGCGTGCCAGAAGACGACGCCCGGTCCCTCTTCCTGGAAATGGAACAGGTCCATCTCGCGGCCGATCTTCCTGTGGTCGCGCTTCTCGGCCTCCTCCAGCATCGTCTGGTAGGCTTCTAGCTGCGCCTGGTCGGCCCAGGCGGTGCCGTAGATGCGCGTCAGCATCGGATTGTTCGAGTCACCGCGCCAATAGGCGCCGGCCACCTTCATCAATTTGAAGGCGTTGCCGATCTGCCCGGTCGAGGCCATGTGCGGGCCACGGCAAAGGTCGAACCAGTCGCCCTGCGCGTAGATCTTGAGATCCTGATCCTCGGGAATGGCGTCGATCAGCTCGAGCTTGTAGCGTTCGCCCTTGTCGGCAAACACTTTTTTCGCCTTGTCGCGCGGCCAGACCTCTTTGGTGAACAGCTTGTTGCGCGCAATGATTTCGCGCATCTTCTTCTCGATCACCGGAAAATCGTCAGGCGTGAACGGCTCGTTGCGGGCAAAGTCGTAGTAGAACCCGTTCTCGATCACCGGCCCGATGGTCACCTGCGTTCCCGGCCATATCTCCTGCACGGCTTCCGCCAGCACGTGTGCGGTGTCGTGGCGGATCAGTTCCAGCGCGCGCGGATCATCGCGGGTGACGATCTCGACCTTGCCGGACTTACCCAGCGGGTCACTGAGGTCGCGCACGGTCCCGTCGATGGCGTAGGCGACGGCCTTCTTGGCCAAGGACTTCGAAATCGATTCGGCTAGGCCAGCACCGGTCATCGCCGCGTCGTATTCGCGAACGGAGCCGTCGGGAAATGTCAGGGAAACGGAATTCAGCATGTGTATCTCCTATCCAGTCCCGCAAACGAGCGCGGGTGGTCGTGGGAAAAGCCGGATGCGTCCGGCGGCGGCTGTCTTTTATGGACAGATTCCGCCGCCGTAAAGCCCGGCTCAGGTGTCAGGCCTTCATTTGATGAGCAGCGGCAGATCCTTCAGGAACGCGGCCCGGGTCTTGAGGCCCTTCGGCATATCGGTGCGGTTGGTGTCGACGACAAGCCGCGCAAAGACGATCTGGCGGCCATCCTTGTTCGCCCAGCCGACGAACCAGCCGAGCGAGCGCTTGTCCTGGACCTTGTCGGCGTCGTTACGCAGCCTGGTGCTGCCGGTCTTGCCTTGCACCGTCCAGCCTCCGGCCTGGAAGGTCGGGATAATGGCTGATGTCATGTCGTAAGCCTTGGCCGAGACCGGCAGCTTGCGGGCCAGTAGCTTGCGCAGGAAATCGACCTGCTCGACCGGCGTGATCTTGAGCGAGGAATTCACCCAGGACTGGGTCAGACCATCATTCTTACCGGGGTTGCCGGAAACATCGGCGTTGCCGTAGTCGAATTTCGAGACGTAGCCGGCAAAACTCTGCTGCCCGAGCCGGCGGGTGATTTCCCGGGAGAACCACAGGATCGAATCCCGCTCCCAGACCACCGGGTCGACTGTCTTCTGATCCCGCTTCACCGCGTTGAATTCAGGCTTGTAATCCCAGCTCGGCGTGTGCTCGTCGTTCAGGATCCCGCTGTCGTAGCCGATCAGCGACAGCGGCACCTTGAACGTCGAAGCCGGGCTGAACCGCTGGTCGCACACACCATCCTGGTAAAGCGTCGTGCCGCTCGCCGCGTCAGCGATCACCGTGCATTCGACGTCCTTCAGTGGCGCCGATTGCGCGCGCAACGGAAATCCCAGCAGCCAGGCGAGCAGGAACAGGATTCCGGCAAAGATGAAGGGAAGACGGTCGAAATTGCGCATTGATGCTCGCTCCAGAAGGGTGTTCGCGAGCGGCTTAGCGAGGTCTCTTGTCTCGATTTTGTCTCAAATGCGCAGTCTTTGTGCAGGCTTGTGTTAACCCTACCAGATCGTAAACGCGCAGTGCCGCCGGAACATGACCGGCGCCATCAGCCCTGCGCTTCGCCACGCTTGCTGCCGATCCGCCAGTACCGCCAGGGCATGAACCAGACGTAGCGCTCCGCCAAGGCTTCCGGCACGCGGTCGATGCCGTGCGTGCCGAATGGCCCGCAGCGCAGCACGCGGAAAAACCCCATCCAGCCGCCGGCCCACAAGCCATGGCGGGCGATCGCCTCATGCGCATACTCCGAACAGGTCGGCAGATGCCGGCAGGAATTGCCGACAAAGCCGGACAGCGTCAGCTGATAAAGGCGCACGAGCGACGTACCGAGCAGACGGCCGGGCGTCTTGCGCCACGGGCCGGGCCAGTTGCGGCCGCGCCCCGACGGTTTGGCAATATGGGCATGCCCATGCGGATCCACCGCGGTCTCCGTATCACGTTCCAGCTCGATAGATGTGGGCTTCGGCGGAAGAACGCAATCCCCGCCTGTCTGCCTGTCGTCATGGGCGGGAACGGCGAAACGGCTGCCTGTCAACCGAAGGCGTCCAGCAGCCGGGGCTGGCCGGCTCTTCGCCGCGCTTTCCATGCTGTCTTTCGTTACGCCATTGGAACGTCGCGATCCGCATGACATCGCCGAAGATGCTCAGGAACTGGATCATGGTCGTATCTCCTTTGACGCGATTAGACCGCCGCTGGCCTTCGCCTTCAAACGAGTATAATTTCCACTTCGGATAATCCTGGGTTATGCGAATGAAACGCGGACGCTTGCCGCTGACGGCATTGAGAAGCTTCGAGGCGGCCGGCAGGCATCTGAGCTTCAGCCGGGCCGCCGAGGAGCTTTTCGTCTCGCAGGCGGCGATCAGCCGGCAGATCCGCGAGCTCGAAATCTTTCTGCGACAACCCCTGTTCGAACGTCACCATCGCCGCGTCGAACTGACGGATGCAGGCCAGCGTCTGCTGGATCAGCTTGTCAGGAGTTTCGACGCCATCGACACCTTGCTTGGGGAACTGGTGGCGACGCCGATGCAGTCCGTGGTTCGCGTCAGTGTCGAGCCGTCGCTTGCATCCGTGTGGCTGGTGCCCCGGCTCAATCGATTTCGCCAATTGCGGCCCGATATCGACGTCTCTCTCGAAGTGGACCCAAGGCTGATCGAGTTCCGCAGCGATCAGCCCGAACTCGCCTTGCGCTTCAGCGCACATGCCAGCTCGTGGCCGCGCAGCCAGGCTGAGCGGCTTGCCTCGACAGTCGATTCGCCGGTTCTGTCGCCGGCGCTGCTAGCTTCTGGCCCTGCCCTCGAGAGGCCGATCGATCTTGGTCGCTATACGCTTTTGCACGAGGAGAACCGTCAGGGCTGGGCGCGCTGGTTCGAAGCGGCCGGCGTGCCGGCCGACGCCGTGCCCGCGCGCGGTCCGATGCTGGCGGACGCGTCGCTTTCAAAGCAGGCCGCCCTGCTCGGACATGGCGTGGCACTGGGCGATCTCCTGCAGATCGGCGGGGAAATCAAATCCGGCACGCTGATCAAGCCGTTCGACATCAACGTCGCATCCGGCGCCTATTGGCTGGTGGCCAGAAACCTGCGCGATCTGCCGGAACCTGCCGCCGCGTTCGCCGACTGGGTACGCGGCGAATTTGCCGAAAGCAGACGTGCTCTGTAACGGTCGGTTATCGGCCCTCAGGCCGCTTCTTCGGCGCGCTTCTTTTCGATCTGGCCGATCGCGTCGACCACGGCATCGAAAGTCAGCATGGTCGAGGCATGACGCGCCTTGTAGTCGCGCACCGGCTCCAGATATCTGAGGTCCGCGAAGCGACCGTCCGGCGGGGCGCCATTTTCTTTCAGCATCTTCAGCATGGTGTCGCGCACCGCGCGCAATTCCTCGGCACTGGCACCGACGACATGCTGCGCCATGATCGAGGACGACGCCTGGCCGAGCGCGCAGGCCTTCACGTCATGGGCAAAGTCCGTGACCACGCCATCGCGCATCTTGAGGTCGACGGTGACGGTCGAGCCGCAAAGCTTGGAATGCGCCTTGGCGGTCGCGTCAGGATGATCGAGGCGACCGATGCGGGCGATGTTTCCGGCAAAACCGAGAATTTTCGTATTGTAGACATCGTTTATCATTATTTTCCAATCCGTCGCCGCCAAGCGAACAGCGATTGCCGCTGTCGTGTCTTCCTTTCGCTCATCATGACCATATATAATGCTGGTAGTCCGGTATCGACAAGACAACGAAAGCCAATGTCCTTGCCGGGAAGTTCACGCCACTTACGGGGCTGGAAACGGGGCGAGTTTCCGAAACCGAAAGGTCGTGGTCCGTTCAACTCGTTCCTCCGCCGAGAGGGACTACGGGAGACGCCTTTTATGGATGCCGTCATCAAGAAACTCATGCCCCAGTCAGCCTATATGGAGAAGCCGGTTACCGACCGGCCGAGCGAAGCCGAAGTCGAGGCCGCCGTGCGCACGCTTTTGCGCTGGACCGGCGACAATCCGGACCGCGAAGGGCTGATCGACACACCGAAGCGGGTGGCCAAGGCCTATCGCGAAATGTTCGGCGGCTACGACATGTGCCCGGCCGAGGAACTCGGCCGCACCTTCGAGGAGGTCGCCGGCTACGATGACCTGGTCATCGTCAAGGACATAACATTCCATTCGCATTGCGAGCACCACATGGTGCCGATCATCGGCAAGGCGCATGTCGGCTATCTGCCGGACGGCAAGGTCGTCGGCCTTTCCAAGATCGCGCGTGTCGTCGACATCTTCGCCCACCGCCTGCAGACGCAGGAGGCCCTGACGGCGCAGATCGCCGGCGTCATCCAGGACGTGCTCAATCCGCGCGGCGTCGCCGTCATGATCGAGGCCGAACACATGTGCATGGCCATGCGCGGCATCCGCAAGCAGGGTTCCACAACGCTGACCTCTACCTTCACCGGTGTCTTCAAGGACACGCCCGAAGAGCAGGTCCGTTTCGTCACCATGGTGCGCGGCGGCGGGGTCTGATAGCCCCACCGACTTCGCTAGATAAGGACCGGCGATGTCGGCACTTGAATTCCCGAAAGCTCCGTCAGACAAGAAAGCGCTCGAGGAAGGCGCGGTGTTTTCACCGCGCTTCGACGCTGCCGGTCTGGTCACTGTCGTCGTCACCGACGCCCAAGATGGCATGCTGTTGATGGTTGCGCACATGAATGCGCAGGCGCTGGCGCTGACGCTGGAGACAGGCATCGCTCACTACTGGTCACGCTCGCGCAACGCGCTTTGGAAAAAGGGCGAAACCTCGGGCAATTTCCAGCATGTCGTCGAGATGCGCACCGATTGCGACCAGGATGCGTTGTGGCTGCGCGTCAAAGTGTTGGGCCACGACGCAACCTGTCACACCGGTCGGCGTTCATGCTTTTATCGGACGGTGGGGCTGGTCGATGGCAAGGGGACGCTTGCCGGCGACGGCAGCAAACCGCTGTTCGATGCGGAAAACACGTATCGGAAGCCTCTGTGAACCATTCAATATTCACAAACCACTCATGTTCACTATTCTCAAACGTACTTCCTGTAGAAAGGGAGTGGGACAAGGGAGATCATGATGCTCGAGTGGGCGTCATTGCGTAACAGACCAGATGTCAGGGAGGCCAACGGCCTGTCCTCGTCAGGCGGCGCGTCCGAAACGAAACCTCCGAAGAAAACAGGCATTTCGCTCGCCTTGGGCGGCGGTTGCGCCCGCGGTTGGGCGCATATCGGCGTACTGCGCGCGCTCGACGAAGCCGGTATCGAAGTGTCGATGATCGCCGGCACCTCGATCGGTGCTCTGGTCGGCGGTTGCTATCTTGCCGGCAAACTGGACGAACTCGAAGAATTCGCCCGCAGCCTGACCAAGCGACGCATCTTCGGCCTGCTCGATCTCAACCTGCGTGGCAGCGGCCTGTTCGGCGGCATGAAGCTCGACGCCCGGCTGCGCGAGCACATGGCCGGCATTCGTTTCGAGGATTTGGTCAAGCCGTTCGTCGCAGTCACGTCCGAAATCCGCACTGGCCACGAAATCTGGCTGTCGAGCGGCTCGTTGATCACCGCCATGCGCGCTTCCTATGCGCTGCCCGGCGTGTTCGAGCCGGTGAATTGCAATGGCCGCGTGCTGGTCGACGGCGCTCTGGTCAACCCGGTGCCGGTTTCGGTCTGCCGTGCCTATGAGCAGCCGCTCGTCGTAGCGGTCAATCTTCACTATGACTTGTTCGGCCGTGCCGCCGTTATCAAGCACAGCGCCGGCGAACTGGTCGTCGAAAAGGACGCGCCGAGACCCGGTCAGGTCGACGCCGAGCACCAGTCGCATCAGACGCGACTCGGCATCACCGGCGTCATGGTCGAGGCCTTCAACATCATCCAGGACCGCATTTCGCGCGCCAGGCTTGCCGGCGATCCGCCCGACATGTCACTGCAACCGAAGCTCAGCCATATCGGCCTTACCGAATTTCATCGCGCCGACGAGGCGATCAACCTCGGCTATCAGGCGACGATGGCCCAGATCGGCGAACTGACCCGGCTGCAGTCCGTTCTGGCCTAGGCCTATCTGCCCCTTTCAACACATGATTGGTGCGTTCCGTCACACTGACGGAGCTATGCTGCCCCGCGACGCTGTTGCCCTCTGCACCGGCTAGTTGAGTTGGCCGCAGGCGACTATGCGCGCGCCGCATCGACAATGCGAAACTGCACCGTGCGGTTGCCGTTCCAGTAATTGCCCGACAGCGAACCGGCGACGTGGATAGTCTTGCCCCGGTTCTTGAACAGGAACTCGCCAAGCGCGGTATCGACGGCGCGAAAGGCGATCGCCTGGATGCGACCGCCGCTCTCCGATTGCAGCTCGACGCGGATGTGGTTGGTGCCGACCGGCCTGGCGTCTGCCAGCCGATGGCGCGGCAGAGCGAAAACGGGTGCTGCATGCCCGGCACCGAACGGTCCGGCCTTTTCCAGCGCGTCGAGCAGTCCAAGCGTCGCGCCTTCAGCGGCAAGCGCGCCGTCGATCGCCAGGCTTTCCTCGCCTTGCAGCCGGAACACATCGGCTGCCGCCCGCTCTTCGAAAAACGCCCTGAGCTCGCCAAGCTTCGCCCGCTCCACGGTGATGCCGGCCGCCATGCCATGGCCGCCGCCCTTGACGATCAGCCCGGCATCGGCCGCCTCGCGCACCAGCCGGCCGAGGTCGAAGCCCGACACCGAGCGGCCCGAGCCAGTGCC
>NZ_RZQG01000214.1:0-7732 GCF_003998635.1 Mesorhizobium sp. M7D.F.Ca.US.004.03.1.1 | reverse complement strand
ACACTTACGCGCGCCGACCTTGCCGAGGCAGTTTACCGGAAGGTCGGCTTGTCGCGCACTGAATCGGCCGAACTCGTCGAAGCGGTGCTGGACGAAATCTGCGAAGCGATCGTCCGCGGCGAGACAGTGAAGCTGTCGTCCTTCGCTACATTCCACGTCCGCTCCAAGAACGAGCGCATCGGCCGCAATCCCAAGACCGGCGAAGAAGTGCCGATCCTGCCGCGCCGGGTGATGACCTTCAAGTCGTCGAACGTGCTGAAGAGCCGTATCCTGCGCTCCCACCAAAGCGGCAAGGCCAAAAGCGGCAAGTAGCCCACTGCGCGGTTGAAAACCGCCGCCGCCATGACGCCGGGCTTGAATATTGCTTCATAAACCGCTGAAATAAGACCCGATTCGGCAGGGTAAGCCGGATCGTCGTCCAGCGTGAGGATTCGCCCATGGACAAGAGCCCCGACGCCTTTCGTACCATCAGCGAGGTCGCCGAAGATCTCGATCTGCCGCAGCATGTGCTGCGCTTCTGGGAAACGCGTTTCAACCAGATCAAGCCGATGAAGCGCGGCGGCGGTCGTCGTTACTACCGGCCGCAGGATGTCGAACTGATCAAGGGCATTCGCCACATGCTCTACGACCAGGGCTACACCATCAAGGGCGTGCAGAAACTGTTGCGCGAGAATGGCAATCATTTCCTGGTCGCCATCGGCAATGGTGACATGGCCGCCGTCGAGGCGATCTCGCAGCGCAGGCAGGCCGATCAGGTGCCGCTGACGCCTGCAGCCCAGCCGCGCGGCATGGATGACGAACTGGTTGGCCAGCCGCGGGTCAAGCCCAGCCGCCGCTTTTTCGGCCTGGGCAAGAGCGACGAGGACGGTCCGGTGCAGCCGGACGCGTCGAAGCTCTCGCGCGACAATCGGGCCTTGCTACAGGAGGCGCTGTTCGACCTCCTGGAATGCAAGCGCCTGCTTGACCAGGTGCGCTAAAGCAATTCCAGGAAAAGTGTGACACGGTTTTCCCGGAAAAGCGCATGGCGCTTTCCCTTGGGAATTGCGTGAAAACAAAGAGATAGAGCAGCCCGAAGCGACATCGATATCTCGAAAACCGGAACCCGTCTTCCGGTGAGGCGTTTCGTTTCCTTCTGCAAGTGAAGGAAACACATCATGGCATCATTTTCGACCCTCTCGGACATCGACCTCGACAAGCAGGTCGCGGCTCTCACCAAGGAATTGGCCAGCTTGAGGAGGGCTGTGGCGAGGCGCGGCGGCGCCTATTACGAGGACGGTCGCGATGCCGCGCTCGACACCTATTCCGATCTTGCCGGGCGTCTGCGCGATGCCATGCCGGCAATCCGCAAACAGGGCAGGGTGATCGAGAAGTCGGCCCGCGACCATCCGGCGGCGGCCGCCGCGGTCGGCCTTGTGGTGCTCGGGCTTGTTGCCAGCCTGCTGTTCAGCCGGCGCTGAGCTGCGACCCTTGGTATCCTCTCCGGAACAATGACGAACAAAAATAGCGGCCGCCCTTCGGAGCGGTCGCCGTCGTTTTTTATCGGGTCCTGCCTAAATCTTAGGCTTTGCCAGAGGACCATGATTGGAAGCTCAGACAGTCCCTGTTGGGAACGACATGCCGGCCAGTCTGTGCGCGAAGCCGGACGCCTCGTGCGCATTGATGTCGGCGGCGCGGATCAGATTGTCGAAGTGCTGGATCAGTGTCTGGATCGGCTGGGTGGCGTTGAGCACCAGATACATGTCGCCGACATAGATGGCGGCACGATAGGGGCCGAAGATGGTGTAGGGGATCGAATAGCGCATCCGCCCATCATAGAGAAATAGCCGGAAGGTCGGGTAGAGGTCGTCGAGCAGCGTCGCCATATGCAGCAACTGGGCGCGCCGGTCGGCTTCCGGGAAACGATCCCAGACACCCAGGCCGCGGGCAAAGATCTCCAGCGTGTGGCGCGGCATGCAGACTTCCATGTCGGTTTCCGGCCGCCTGTTATAGTCGATGCGGTATTGGGTTTCTCCGGCCTGGGCGAGGCGGCTCTTGTTGGCGATGCCCGCCTCGTAGTCGACCAGCGCTTCGGTGCGCAGAAGATCGGGAATGCCGGCTGGAACGTAGCGGATCTTGGTGCCGGCCGCCTCGGCATGCCATTTGGCCAGCAGCGTGCGGTCGAAACCGTCGGGCGCTTCCTCGATCTCCAGGCTCTCGCGGATTTCGCCCGTGAGGCCCTCGTCCTGGCTGAGGCCGAGAAGCCAGTCCAGTGACACCTTGAACTCGGCGGCGATGTTGAGCAGCGTTTCGGCGCGGGGCAGGCGGGTCGAGGCGCCCGACAGCAGCTGCGACAGCGCCGAGCGGTCGATGCCAACCGCAGTCGCGAAGGCCGACTGGTTGAGGTCGGAGCGTGTCAAGAGCATTTTCAGGCGTTCGCGGAAGATCGTCGACAGGTCGCGCTTGTCCATGTCCGTGCTCCAAGCCGATTGAGGAAAAATTTGCGCCGAACCGCTTCCAAGCGCATCTCAGGCGTAAATGAATCCCTAAGTCTGTTTACAATGTATAACATGTGCGGTCAAAAATGCGCAATCGCAACAGTTTGTGCACTTTGTCTCGTTGAGTGGAATCATTTCTCCTGACACAATACTGTCAGGAACCAATTGGGGTTCCGGCGACTGAGGGACAGTGGTCGATAGCATGACGAGCAAGAGCATCAGGCGACACAGCGTACCGGCCATCGAGTGGCCGACCGTGGTACTCGCCTTCTTCTGTTACGCAACATGGCTCGCCACCGGTTTCCTGCTCTGGCCATCCTACCCCGTCCTGGCGCTCGCCGTCCTGGCTTTCACCGCCGCACTGCAATCTTCGATCATGCACGAAGTGCTGCACGGTCATCCGACGCGCAACGCGCGGGTCAACGAAGCCTTTGTGTTTCTGCCGATCGGTCTGGTCTGGCCATTCCGCCGCTTCAAGACCATTCATCTGCGCCATCACGCCGACGAGCGGCTGACCGATCCACTGGACGATCCCGAGAGCTATTATCAAGCACTCTGGCAGCATGACGAGCTGCCGCCGACGATGAAATTCCTGCTCAAGATCAACAACACCATGGCCGGCCGTTTCGTGCTCGGCCCCTGGCTGTCCTGCGTCGGCTTCTTCATCGACGACGCCAAGCAGATGATTGCGGGCGACAAGGCGATCCGCAAGGCCTGGCTGCTGCATGCGATCGGCCTGGCTGTCGTGCTGCCGATCGTCCAGTTCGGCTTCGGCATCCCGCTGTGGCTTTACATTCTGGTCCCGGTCTGGCTCGGCCAGTCGCTGATCTCGATCCGTACGTTCGCCGAGCATCAATGGTCGGAACATCCGGAAGGCCGCACGGTGATCGTCGAGCGCTCGCCGCTGTCGTTCCTGTTCCTCAACAACAATCTGCACTTCGTCCACCACAAGACCCCGACCGTGGCCTGGTACAAGCTGCCCAAGCTGTTTCGTGACCGCCGTGAGGAATGGCTGCGGATGAACAATGGCTATGCCTATCCGAACTATTTCGCGCTGATAAAAGCCTATGCCTTCAAGGCGAAAGAGCCGATCGTGCACCCGGTGCTGCGACGTGCGCCGGAGCCGGGCAGGGCCTTCAAGCCGCGCATCAGGGCGCGCAGCATCAGCGGGCTGGGCAGTGCGCCGGTCCCCGCCGAGCCGCCGAAGGAATAATTCCGGCCTATCCGGGATCCGCGTCGGCCAATTCTGATTGGACGCCGCGTTTTTGCGATCCTTTTTCCAGACATGATGATTGAGTGTCGGCATGAGTGAATTGGTTGCGGCGTTGCCGATGTATGACTGGCCCGAAGTGCGCGGCGAGGTCGACGCGCAATGGGCACGATTGCGCGATGCCTTCCGGCAAAAAGGTATCGACGCGCCGCAAACCCTGGTGCGCAGCAATGGCGACCTGCCGTCGGTGCCGGGCGGTATTCGCGATGCTGCCGGTACATTGATCGCGCCCGATCCGGCGACCCTGCCGCCGGATGAACTCGACTATCACGAGCTTTGGCTGCACCCGGCGCTGTTGTTCGCGCAGACCTGCTGGGGGCCGATGGAGCTTGGCCTGTCCAGGCATGTGCAGGTGATCGGCCAGCCCAGCTACGACGCCTACGAAGGCGGGCAAGGCGAACTCTATTCCAGCGCGCTGGTGATGCGGACAGGCGAGGGGCCGGAAGTTCTATCGCCGGCGGACGGCAGCCCCTTGCTCCCGCTCAATCTGATGCGTGGCAAGCGCTTCACCTTCAACAGCCTCGATTCGATGTCGGGGTTTCTCGGACTGACACGCGACCTGGATGTGATGGGCGAAAGTCTGGACATCTTTGCCTCGCGGAGCGAAAGCGGCGGCCATCGCGCTTCGATCGTCGCCATTGCCGAAGGCAGGGCCGATGTTGCGGCGATCGACTGCGAGAGCTGGATACTGGCGCAACGCTTCGAGCCGGCGGCGAAAAAGGTGGCGGTCATCGGCTGGACGGGACGGCGCAAAGGCCTGCCTTACATCACCGCCGCAACGACGCCGGAAAAGACGGTCAAGGCGCTGCGTGAGGCCATTGCCGGACTAGCCGAGCAGCCGCTCGTCAAGCGGGTAGGTTGAGAGCTGCTCGTTGCCGGCCGCGGTGATCAGGATCTGCTCCTCGATCTTGACGCCCTCGCGCCCGCCAAGCCGGCCGATATAGCTTTCCACGCACAGCACCATGCCTGGTTCCAGCACGCCGTCCGGCGTGTCTGATGTCCAGTCGCTGGCATGCGGCAGCGTCGGATATTCATCGGCCAGCCCAACGCCGTGATAAAGCACGCCGTAACGGGTCGGGAAGCAATCGCCGGGCGGTACCGCCGAGCGTTCGACAAGGTCGCGAAACCTGATGCCCGGCTGCATCAGAGCCGTGTTGTGTTCGATCTGATCGGCGGCGATGCGAAACAGGTCGCGCTGTTCGTTGGTCGGCGTTGTATCGCCGCACAGCCATGTGCGCGACAGGTCGGCGCAGAAGCCGTAGGGACCGATCAGGTCGGTGTCGAAGGCTACAAGATCGCCAGCCTCGATCTTGCGTGACGAGCATTCCTGGAACCACGGATTGGTGCGCGGCCCCGACGTGAGCAATCGCGTCTCGATCCATTCGCCGCCGCGCGCGATGTTCCCGCGATGAAGTTCCGCCCACAATTCGTTCTCGGAAATGCCCGGCTTCAGCGCCTGTTCCATCTCGCCCATCGCCGCTTCGCAAGCGACGATGGCGCGGCGCATGGCCAGGATTTCGTCCGGAGACTTGATCAGCCGCGCGTTCTCCATCACCGCTTCGCCATTGCCGATGGAAATGCCGAGGCGAGCCAGTTCCTCGACGCCTTCCGGATTGATGTGGTCGATGGCGATCCGGCTGTTGCCGCCACCATGCTCTTTCACCAGATCGACGATTCCGGCGGCCCAGCGGCGGACTTTCTGCTCGGTCAGTTCGCCGCCATAGAGATACATCCACGATACCGCCGGCCGCACTTCGTCGACGACGCCGGAATGGTCGGACAGGTGCTCGCAGGAAAAATAGTCGAACAACACCACCGGCCCGTCGGTGGCAACAAAACAATGCCGCGTCGGGTTGTGCGCCACCCAGAGCTGCATGTTGGTGCTGTCGGTGGCGTAGCGGATGTTGACGGGGTCGTAGAGCAGGGCGCCGGCGTATCCGCGGCGCTTCAGCTCGGCGCGGATGCGTTCCAGCCGGTACTGGCGCATGGCAGGCAGATCGGGAGCGGCAATGCCTGCCGCTGCCCATTCAGCCTCAGCCTGCGCGCCGTAGCCCAGCACATGCTGGTTGAGCCCAACTGCCTTCTGGCGGGAGGCGTCGCGCAGCGCTTCGATAGAGTCCGGCTCGAACGGCATGATCTTGCGATGCCGGCCAAAGCTGCCCTTTGGCCCCGCGCTGTCCATGATCAGGTCCGCATCTTCTCGCCGCTAGGGTCGAAGGGCGCTTCGACGTTGATGCGGGCCGGTCGGCGGTGTCCGAGGATCTCGATCTCGAACAGTCCGGCACTTTCGTCCTCGGCAAGAGCCGCCGGCACATAGCCTTGCGCCATCGACTTCTGCACATAGTGGGCATAGCCGCCCGACGTGACCCAGCCAACCACGCGCCAGTCGCCGTCGACGATGCCGCGCACGGCGGACGCGCCTTCGGCAGCCTTGGAGCCACGTATTTCCTTGCCGCTCTTGTCGAAGCGCGGCGCGCCATAGCCGTGCGGCTTTTCAACCGTGCCGTAGTCCTTGCTGACCTTGGCCCAGATCGGCTCGTCGCCCATGACATCGGCATCGGCGGCATCGACGATGAAGGAAACGCGGCGCAGTTTTGGTCCTTCGGCCTGTTCCTTGGCGGCAGCCTCGCGGCCGATGAAGTCGTTTTTCTCCAGCTTGATGAAGCGATCCATCGCGCCTTCGAACGGTCCGTAGATCGGCCGCAGCTCGCGGAACCAGGTCGGAAAGTTCTTTTCGAGACGCATGGAGAGCAGAGCGCGCATGCCGAAATCGACCAGGCCGAACTCCACCCCGGCGTCTTTGATCGCCTGATAGACAAGGCGCTGATAGGCCGGCGCCATCCAGATTTCGTAGCCGAGGTCGCCGGTGTAGGTGATGCGGTTGACCAGGCATGGCGCGCCGCCGACAGCCATCTCGCGGAAATCCATGAAGCGGAAGGATTTGGTCGAGATGTCGACATCGACCAGCTTCTGAAGCAAGTCGCGCGACTTCGGCCCGGCGATCGACAGGCCGACCAGCGTCTGGTCAAAGCGGTGGATGCGGACCGACCCGTCCTTCGGCAGGTGCTTTTCGAACCAGCGCATGTGGTATTTCTGCGCCGCCGACGAACCCCAGATCATGAAGCGGTCTTCGGCCGCCTTGGCGATGGTGAAATCGCCGATCAGCTTGCCGAATTCGTTGAGCATCGGCGTCAGCACGATGCGGCCGGTCTTCGGCATGCGGTTGGTCATCAGCCGGTTGAGGAAATCCTCGGCCGCAGGTCCCGACACTTCGTATTTGGCGAAGTTGGCGATCTCGGTGACGCCGACACGCTCACGCGTGGCGCGCACTTCCTCGCCGATCGGCCCGAAGTCGTTGGAGCGGTGGAAGGAGACGATATCCCTGGGTTCCTTGCCCTTCGGCGCGAACCAGAGCGGCGTCTCAAGTCCCCAGCTGTCGCCCATGACGGCATTGTTGGCCAGCATCGTGTCGTAGAGCGGCGTCGTCTGCGCCGGGCGTGCGGCCGGCAGTTCCTCATTGGGGAAGCGGATGGAGAACCGGCGCGAATAGTTTTCGCGCACCTTGGCGTTTGTGTAGCGCAGGCCTGCCCATTCGCCGAAGCGGGTGACATCCATGCCCCAGACGTCGAAGCCGGGGTCGCCATGCACCATCCAGTTCGACAAAGCGAGGCCAACGCCGCCGCCCTGGCTGAAGCCGGCCATGACGGCGCAGGCGCACCAGAAATTGGTCAGGCCCTGCACCGGGCCGACCAGCGGGTTGCCGTCGAGCGCGAAAGTGAAGGGGCCGTTGATGATCTGCTTGATGCCGGCCTTCTCGATGCCGGGGAAATGCTTGAAGCCGATTTCCAGTGACGGCGCGATGCGGTCGAGGTCGGGCGGGAGCAATTCATGGCCGAAATCCCACGGCGTGTTGACCGGCGACCACGGCTTGCAGGCCTTCTCATAGGTGCCGAGCAGGATGCCGTTGCGCTCCTGGCGGGTGTAGATC
>NZ_RZQG01000213.1:0-7733 GCF_003998635.1 Mesorhizobium sp. M7D.F.Ca.US.004.03.1.1 | reverse complement strand
GTCCGGCACGTGCCAGCTTGATCGCCGAGGTAAGCGCACTGATCGCGGTATCCTGGCCATAGACGACGCGCTTCAGCTCGATATCGAGGCCTTGCAGCACCTTCTCGTCGTCGGCCGAAACCGTCTTCGGCGGGATGCGGGCCATGGTGGCGATCGTCGCCTCGATCTCCTTGATGCCGATGGTCTTCTTGCGCTTGGCTTCCGGCACCAGCATCTGCGAGGCGCCGGTCTCGTCGATCACGTCGATCGCCTTGTCCGGCAGCTTGCGGTCGTTGATGTAGCGTGCCGACAGCTCCACCGAGGCCTTGATCGCCTCGTTGGTGAACTTCACCTTGTGGAATTCCTCATAATAGGGCTTCAGGCCCTTCATGATCTCGATGGCGTCCTCGATGGTCGGCTCGTTGACGTCGATCTTCTGGAAGCGCCGCACCAGGGCACGGTCCTTCTCGAAGAACTGGCGGAATTCCTTGTAGGTGGTCGAGCCGATGCAGCGGATCGCACCCGACGACAAGGCCGGCTTCAACAGGTTGGACGCGTCCATGGCGCCGCCTGATGTGGCCCCTGCCCCGATGACCGTGTGGATCTCGTCGATGAACAGCACGGCACCTGGATAGTCCTCGAGCTCCTTGACGACCTGCTTCAGCCGTTCCTCGAAATCGCCGCGATAGCGCGTGCCGGCAAGCAGCGTGCCCATGTCGAGCGCGAAGATGGTGGCGTTGTGCAGCACTTCGGGAACGTCGCCCTCGACGATGCGCTTGGCCAGGCCCTCGGCGATCGCCGTCTTGCCGACGCCGGGGTCGCCGACATAGAGCGGGTTGTTCTTGGAGCGGCGGCACAGCACCTGGATGGTGCGGTTGATCTCGGACTCGCGGCCGATCAGCGGATCGATCTTGCCGGCCTTGGCCTTGTTGTTGAGGTTGACGCAATAAGCGGTCAGCGCATCCTGCTGCTGCTTCTTCTTGCCACCTTCCTCTTGCGGTTCGGCGCCGTTCTGGCCGCCCTGCTCGTCATCGGCGCCGCGCGGCGAGCGTGTCTCCGACGCACCCGGACGCTTGGCAATGCCGTGCGAGATGTAGTTGACCGCGTCGTAGCGGGTCATCTGCTGTTCCTGCAGGAAATAGGCGGCATGGCTCTCGCGCTCGGCGAAGATGGCGACGAGCACGTTGGCGCCCGACACTTCCTCGCGGCCAGACGACTGGACATGGATCACCGCGCGCTGGATGACGCGTTGGAAACCGGCCGTCGGCTTGGAGTCCTCGTCGTAACCGGTGACGAGGTTGTCGAGCTCGGTGTCGATATAGGTGAGCACCGTGTGCTTGAGCTCATCGAGATCGACATTGCAGGCGCGCATGACGGCGGCCGCCTCGGTGTCGTCGATGAGCGCGAGCAGCAGGTGTTCAAGGGTTGCATATTCATGGTGCCGCTCATTGGCGAGCGTCAGCGCCTGGTGAAGCGCCTTTTCCAGGCCTTGGGAGAAAGCCGGCATGTTACCTCACTTCTTCTCCATCACGCATTGCAGCGGATGCTGATTCTGTCGGGCGAAATCCATGACCTGGGACACTTTGGTCTCGGCCACCTCGAATGTATAGACCCCGCACTCGCCCACTCCATGATTGTGAACATGAAGCATGATGCGTGTGGCGGCTTCGCGGTCCTTCTGGAAAAAACGCTCCAGCACGTGAACCACGAACTCCATGGGCGTGTAGTCGTCGTTGAGGATGAGGACCCGATAAAGGCTGGGCTTCTTGGTTTTGGTTTTGGTGCGCGTGATGACGGCCGTCCCACGGCCGGCCTCATTGCCGTTGCCGTCGCCGTTTTGCATCCGCGCCACGTGTCTCGTGGCAGTCAAACCGATCGTCACGTATTCCTGCCTCTTTCGAATCCCCATGCGAGTTCGACATGTAGGTGTTCGATGGACGATTTTAAGCCCTTCTGTTTAGCTGACAATATGGCTAGGTGACCAAACTTGGACGATTTTCGCAATCGTGAAGGGGCGCGAGGCCCTGGAGTGGAAATCGGCATGAAAAAACCCGGCTGCGTTTCCGCAGCCGGGTTTTGGCCCGGACCCAAAGGGCCGGATTTGGGTCACATCAGGCGAAATGACTTCGCCCGGCGAAATTACTTCGCCTTGGCAACGATTGATTCGAACGGCTTGTAGGCTTCCTTGGCGAGTTCGGCATAGAGGTCGCCAATCTTGGTGGCCTCGGCGACGAACGCCTCGTAGGACTGCTTGGCGTAATCCGACTGGATCTCGATCGCCTTTTCCAGCGACTTGGCCGAAATCAGCTTCTCCACGGTGGCGCTGCCGGCTTCAAAACTTTTCTTGGTGTATTCGCCAGCCTCGGTCGCGATCGCCTGCGCGCCCTTGGAGAGGGACGCAAAGCTCTTCAATCCGGTGTCGGCGAACTCTTTGCCGTATTTGCTGAAGTCCTCATAGGTCTGGGTCATTTCGCGATTCCCTTGACGGTTGAGGCGTCCTTCTTCGGGGCGCCCTTGTGCAATGCAAGATAATAATTGTGCGCCGCACAAAAGTCAATATTTTACTGGCGTGCGGACCCGCCTGCACAGCCAATGGCTAAAAATCGAATAAAGAGAGCTTCAAGCCCGAAGAAAATGGTGAACGCGGCGGTTACCATAAACGGATTGGTAACGCTGCCCCGGTAGCTTGGCCGGAAGCGAGGCAGGACCCTTTGCCGCCTCCAGCGCAACGAAGAATTCAAGGGAAGTACCAGTGCGTAAGGCGTTGTTGGGCATCGTTTCCAAATCCACCTCCCCTCTCAAGACGATCGTGATCATCGCCATGGCGATGACGTTCGTTTGTGGCGACGTCGTCTCATCGCTGGCAGCGAGGCAGGCGGCCATTGTCGTGGACGCCAAGACTGGCAAGGTGCTCTACTCCGCGGATGCCAACGGCAGGCGCTATCCGGCCTCGCTGACCAAGATGATGACGCTCTATCTGACCTTCGAGGCGCTGGCGAAGGGCAAGATCAGCAGGAACTCGCCAGTCGTGTTTTCGGCCCATGCATCCGCCGAGGCGCCGACGAAACTCGGGGTGAAGCCGGGCGATTCTGTTACGGTCGAGACCGCGATCCTGTCGATCGTCACCAAGTCGGCGAATGACTCGGCCACCGCGCTAGGTGAAATGCTCGGCGGCAATGAACCTACTTTTGCCCGCATGATGACCGCCAAGGCGCGGGCGCTGGGCATGACCGGGACCGTCTTCCGCAACGCCAACGGCCTGCCCGACCCTGGCCAATTCACCACCGCGCGCGACATGGCGACGCTCGGCATCGCGCTGAGGGAGCACTTCCCGCAGTATTACGGCTATTTCTCGCAGCGTTCCTTTCTTTACGGGCGCCAGCGCATCAACGGCCACAACCGCCTGCTCGGACGCATCAAAGGCGTCGACGGCATCAAGACGGGCTACACTCGCGCCTCCGGCTTCAACCTCGTCTCGTCGGTTGCCGATGGCAATCGCCGCATCGTCGGCGTGGTCATGGGCGGCACCTCCGGCGGCAGCCGCGACAACCAGATGGCCACGTTGATCAACACCTATCTGCCGAGGGCATCGACCCGCGGCGGCGGCGATCTGGTCGCCAAGGCCAGCGGCAACAACCCGATCACCGCGCTTGCCAAGGTCCTCCTGCCCAAGCACGACGCGCCGACGCCGGACGACAAGCCGATGGTCGAAGACGATGCCGTGGCGTCCAACGACGATCCTACAACTGCGGACGCTACGGACGCGACCGATGAGCAGACAACGGCCGCGGTCGAGGAGACAGCGCCCGTGGTCAAGACCAGGAAGGTCAAGACCGTCATCGTGTCGGCCCCTCAAATTGCCACGGCCCAGGTCGTCGCTGCCTATGCCGAGCCAACTCCGGCGGCCGTCGACCCGGTCAACACAGCGTCGGTGCCGTCGGGCTGGGCCATTCAGGTCGCGTCTTCGCCAAAGCAGTCCGAAGCCCAGGCCTTCCTCGACAAGACCACCAAGCAGGCACCCAAGGTGCTAGCCGACGCGTCCGGCTTCACCGTCGCCTTCGACAAGGACGGCGTCACCTACTACCGCGCCCGTTTCGGCGGCTTTGGTTCGAAGACCGCGGCCTGGAAGGCCTGCACCGCTTTGAAGAAGAAGAACATCGAGTGCTACGCCGTCCAGCAGTAGGACGGCGTGGAAGTCATCTCCCGGAAAAGTTCTGCATCGAAGGAGACTAGTTGTGATTGGAGAGCAAGACGTCCTTGGCTTCATTAATCCGCGCCGCCAGGAAAGACGTGCCGCCGATATCGGGGTGCAGGCGTTGCATCAGGCGGCGGTGCGCCTTGCGGACATCCGCCGCGGCGGCCCCCGCTTCAAGACCAAGGACCTTGTAGGCCTCCTCCTTAGTCATGGCGCCCGGACCTGGCGCAACACCCAGCCCTTCACCACCGTTCGTCTCAGTGTTTTTGCGCCAGACGGGAAATCTGCCGTCAAGATACGTCTCTAGCAGCTGCCGGCTCTCCGGATCGCCGGAGAGTTCCCGGAAGAGATGCTGCAACTCCGCCAGGCCCATCGCGCCAAGCATCTTGCCTTCGTGGCCGCCAGCCAGGACCAGTCCTTCAAGGCCGCCGGTATCGTGATCGAGTTCCATCTCGAGCGCTGCGGTGCGCACCGTCGAACGCTTGCCCGGCGCGAGCTTTGCCGGCGGCCGCTTCATCCGCATGGAACCATACCAGGCGATTGCCGCCGACAGAATTATGCCCCCGATGCCTTCACGCCCGACCACAACCATAGCGATGCCGACCAGCCCCAGAAGGACCGGCCCGAGTGTCTTCATGCCGCTGGCCAGTTTTGCTGGGTCGGCGCGGAGGAAGATCGTGGCCGCGCCGAGAAGCACCAAAAGTAATGCTACCAATGCGATGATTGCGCCCATCAGTCCCCGCCACCCCGCAGATGCTCAATCATCAGCCGGTCTTCCGGCCTGCCTCTGGCCTCAAGCGCCTTCAGTCCGCCGGTTGCAAACACCGCAACCGCCGAAAGCAGCCCTGCCAGGGTCGTTGCAGCCCGCCGATCAAATCGGAACCAAGCCCCTTTGGACAACCGCGCGATTTCCTTGAACGCCTTTTCTGCGCCGGAATCATGACCTTCCTGGAAGACGAAGACAGGAACGCCACGCAGGCCGAGGCTGCCGGCCTTTTCGGCCAAATCGTCGATATCCTCTTCCATCGCATCGCCGATATAGACCAGCGCATTGACCTTGGCGGTCGCCGTCTGTTTCTGCGCGTGCGCCAGCACCTTGCCGATCTGGGTGTGGCCACTGCGGCATTCGATCCGCGTCATCAGCTGCTTCAAGGCATCGGTGTCACTCACGAAAGCGGACGAACGGCACTCGCCGAGACCGCGAAAATAAACCAGCTGCACGCTGAGGGTTCCGGCCTTGCCGACGGCGTCGAACATCTGGCCCTGCAGCGTGCAGGCCAGATCCCAGGTCGGCTGGCGGCTCATCGTCGCGTCGAGGGCAAGGATCAGCCTGCCCGAACCGGTCGCCGACGCGGCAAGTGTCCTCGCCTGACGAATGAAGGCGTCGATCTCGCCGGCGTTGGATTGAGGCTTGATCGGCGCAGGATTGGCCCTCGCGGGCACGGGCTGCTTCTTGTCGCTCATAAAAACAAGATGTGGCGTTGCTACATCGCTTGCAAGTCCCACATCGGGTGGCACAAAGGGCCAGACGGTGATGCCACCTGTGGTCAGAGCAGGCCGAGATCGGCAAGCTCGCGCCTGAGTTTCGGCGGCATCTCGATCAGCCCGGCCTTGCCCTTGCCGAGATCAAGCGGCGCGTCGGCCGGCTTCAGATAGCGCCAGCCCTGAAAAGCCCGGCGCGGCTGCCAGTCGGTTCGTACAACCTCGGGGTCGAGAATCAGGTGGCAGCGGCCGATGCCTTCACCGTCGGTGAACGGCCGAATCTCGGTGATCAGCTGGCGGCACTGCACATTGCCCTTGATCACCCAGTAAAGCGAACCGCCATCGGTAACCTCGGCGCCGCGCGTCGGCATCATGCGGGTGGTGTGATATTGCTCGACCGGCTCCCCGGCGCGCCGCCGCTCGTCGAGGCGGAAGGCAATCCACTCTTCGAGATCCTCGACGCTGTCGCAGCCGACACAGAGTTTTATGAGATTGAGAGACATCGCTTAAGGTTTAGTCCCGCGCGCGGATGCGTCAACGGCCTGATCGACTTCTCCACAGTGGCAGCTTAGGCCAGCCCTCAGCACTCCACGACATTGACGGCGAGCCCGCCAAGGCTGGTTTCCTTGTACTTCTCGTTCATGTCGAGGCCGGTCTGGCGCATGGTCTCGATCGCCGCGTCGAGCGGCACGAAATGGATGCCGTCGCCTTTGATGGCCAGCGACGCGGCCGTCACCGCCTTTACCGCGCCCAGCGCATTGCGCTCGATGCACGGCACTTGCACCAGCCCGCCGACCGGATCGCAGGTCATGCCGAGATGATGTTCAAGCGCGATCTCGGCGGCATTCTCGACCTGCTCGGGCGTGCCGCCCATGACGGCGCACAGGCCGGCCGCCGCCATCGCCGACGCCGACCCGACCTCACCCTGACAGCCGACCTCGGCGCCGGAGATCGAGGCATTTGTCTTGATGATGCCGCCGACGGCAGCGGCCGTCAGCAGGAAATCTCGGATGCTCGGCTGATCGGCCTCCGGATGGAAGTGCAACCAGTAGCGCAGCACAGCCGGCAGCGTGCCGGCCGCGCCTTTGGTCGGCGCGGTGACGACGCGGCCGCCGGGGGCATTCTCCTCGTTCACCGCCATGGCGTAGATCGACAGCCAGTCATTGGCGAGCAAGGGATTGGGCTTGTTCTGCTGCCACTGCTCTTGCAGCTTGTCGTGCAGCATGCGCGCCCGCCGGCGCACCTTCAGCCCGCCCGGCATGATGCCATCCTGCGACAGGCCGCGGTCGATGCAGCCCTTCATGGCGCTCCAGATGCCGTCGAGGCCGGCGTCGAGCGCCTCGCGCGACATCTGCGTCTCCTCGTTGACGCGCTTCATGTCGGCGATGGAAAGGCCGCTTTTGCCGGCCATGGCCAGCATCTCGACCGCATTCTTGAAAGGATAAGGCACTTTCTTGCCTTCTGTCGTCACCGACCCCTTGGCCTTCATCCGCTGCAGTTCTTCTTCCGAAACCACGAAGCCGCCGCCGATCGAATAATAGATGCGCTTGAGCAGCAGGCGGCCGCCAGCGTCATAGGCGTAGAACGCCATGCCGTTGGCGTGACCGGTGAGCGGCGTCTTGCGGTCGAGCACCAGATCGATGGCCGGATCGAAGCGATAGGAGGGATGGCCGGGCGGCGAAATGCGCTTTTCGGCGGTGATGCGGCTGGCAATGCCATCGGCCTGATCGGGATCGACCGTCTGCGGCGTCAGGCCGGCAAGGCCGAGGATGACGGCGCGATCACTGCCGTGACCGATGCCGGTGTAGGCGAGTGACCCGTGCAGGCTGGCGCCAAGCCGGTCGACCTTCACACCCGCCGGACGGGGCCAGTCATTTCCCGCGACCTCGTCGAGAAACCGCGCCGCGGCGGTCATCGGCCCCATCGTGTGCGAACTCGAGGGTCCTATGCCGATCTTGAACAGGTCGAAAACCGAAAGGAACACGCGGCGTTGTCTCCTGGAGTCAGTCGAGGACTACATATAGGAATTCCCAGGATGTTTCCGCTCTTTTGGAAATCGCGGCGCGGTTTCTCGACG
>NZ_RZQG01000212.1:0-7733 GCF_003998635.1 Mesorhizobium sp. M7D.F.Ca.US.004.03.1.1 | reverse complement strand
GCGCCACCTGGTTGACGCCGTTGTAAACATCCCGAAGACCAGCCATCATCGTTTCGAAGTCTTGCCCTTGTTGGGGAATGCCCGAGATTCCGGTTCCCGCCTCACCTGGAACGGGAAGCTTCTGCGCCGGTCCCGGTAGAGCGCCCTTCGAAAGGGCTATGTCATGGTCGAGCGCGGGGAAGGAAACAGTGTTGTGTGGATATAGGGAGGAAATCGTCTGAACACGCGATCGCCCATGCCGCTCGTCGGCGCAGCCGCGCGCTGAACATCCATCGCCGCAGCAACTGGCGCCGCACTCGCTGGCCCCGCGGCGGCATCGTTTTTCAGCGAGTCGGCTGCATGCCCTAAGGCGCGCTCAAACTGGGCCTGCTCGACAATCGACGGTGATCCGACCCTGGGGAGGCCAGCCGTTAGAGTGGCAGAGATCGACGTGACAGGCATCATCATGTAAGGACTCGGTTGCTCTCTCTGACCGGGCGAGCCCCGCCCATTCATCACCCGGTGTCGGCGCAACACTCCTAGGGGGGCAAGCTGACAACAAGCTGACTAACGGCGGCGTCATTTCGACAATCTAAAATCTCTTCGGCAATTTAGTCACTTGTGATGATTTCAGCGTTTGGTTTATCAGTGCGACATGCCGAGAACGCTTATCCAACCCGTCACCCTGCATGTTTTGAGACTTCTTTGTGCCGGGTTTTTTCTGTCCACCGGGATTCACCCGGCGCATGCAGTCCCGCTGTCCCTTCCGGCGACACCCTATAGATACACGGTTCTGGATCAGGAGCTCGCTGCAGCGTTGCAGGAATTCGGCAACAACCTGAATATCAGGGTCAACATCAGTCCTGCGGTGAAGGGGCGAATTCGCGGACGTATGCCTGATTTGCCACCGCGCGCGTTCCTCGACCGCTTGACGAACCTTTACGGTCTACAATGGTACTATGACGGCCTTGTGCTCTATGTGTCTGCTGCACAAGAATCGCAAACTCGAATGCTTTTGATGACGTCGATTCGCTTCGATGCGTTCAAGGGGGCTCTCGACAAGCTTGATATCTCCGACGAGCGCTATGTGGTCAAACCCGTGCCAGGCAATGGCCTCGTCTTCGTTTCCGGTCCACCGCGCTTCGTCGCACTCGTGGAGCAGACCTTTAACGGCTTGGTGGCGCAGGCGCAGGCGCAGACTCACATAGCGGCAACGCCAAAGGAATCAGTGCTGATCTTGTTTCGCGGCTCCTCCACTACGGTCGTTCGCGACGGACGACCGGATGCTTCTTATTCTTCTGACATCCCACAACAGGATAGCGTTGGCGGGAAGCCTGAGCTGGGCAAGAAATGAACATTGAGGATTTCCCGCAGCTCTGAAGAACATGACTGCGGCTACCCCTTTGTGAACTCTTCGCAAACTCGTCAGTTTCTCGAAAGCTAATCCGCTCATGATGAGTCCCGGCAGCTCTCGCGGTGACTCCGGCCATTGTGTTGGACCGAACCTTGGAGCCGGCCCGGAACACAGCAATTGAAGGCAGGGCAGGCGCATTCGTGACCTGCCGACGCTTGGAATTGTCGAATTTTGTGAAACGCAAGGGATCTTCTGTCGGGGTCTCTTGTGGGGATTTCAACGTCACGTCTGAGGATGCATAATGTCGGCCAGTAATCTTTCAACTTTCTACCGCTCAAATTCGCTACAGTCCGCAAGGGGTTGGCCGGGCCTGAAAGTTTCCCATTTTGCGACCCAGCATCAGCAAAGTGCATCGTGCTTCGAAGCGATGCTGTCCACTTGTGTGCTGGCAGACAAGCCCGGCTCTTTCGCGCAAGGGGATCTGCCAGCGTCGAATCTTGATTCGACAATGGATAAATTGCGGCAGGACCCTTTGGGCCATCTGGCACCGGATGTCTTGACATTGAATGGCTTGGAGCAACACCCACTGGATCTGCTGCCGCCAAATATGAGGGCGGCTCTCAAGGAGGACCAATCGCAACGCTCCAAGGCGACTGAAGCCCAACATCTGCTCGGCGTCACTCCGAAGATCGAGCCGGCTCCCAGGCCGAGCCCCGGAATCACGTGGAACGGTGGGTCGCTGACCACGGCTGAGTTGCAGATTGTTGCGGTACTCAACCGTCACAAGGACCAATGCCCGCTTACTTGGAAGTCGTTGACCGACAAAGCCAATGATCCCTCTACGCCACCGGATCTGAAAGCGGCGATCCAGGGACTGCAGCAGGATTCGGGACTTTTTTATGCGATTGGCTCGCAGGGCGACGGCCGCTGTGGAGGCAAGATCAACGCCAAGGACTTGGCCGGATTTTCAAACCACCACCCACAAGTTGCTGCATTTCAGGAAGCCCAAGCGCGAAGCTACGAGCAGAACTACATACCATCCGACGGCAGCGGAGGTTTGCAGCCTTCGGTCATGACCTTGAGCGATGCCTTGCGGGAGTTTTACCGGTACTCCGAAAATCTGTCCAAGGACCTGAGTCTGGATGAGTTCAAGAAAATGGTCGGCGGCGAATCGAAAAACGGCAAATTTCCGCCCCAGGTCATTGCGGCGGCGCAATATTTCCTCGATCACCCCGATGCTTGGAACCAGTTGTGCGGTGGCTCGAAAGGGAAGATGCACAAAGAGGATTTCCTGCAAGTCGCCTCATCGTCGATGAGCCTCACGCAAACTGAGCTGAATACGGTCGAGATGATCAAGGACCATCAGGACACGTTCTTTGGAAGCGGTGTTCTGACTCGCGACAAACTGGCGAAAATGAAAGACGACAAGAGCCTTGATCCGAAAGTGCGGGAAGCAGCCTCTCAGCTCCTTTCAGATCCTCTTTTGTTTGGCCTCCTGAACAATTCGATCACGGGCTATAAGACCCATCATAAATTCTTCGACTTTGGCGGCGGGCATACGGTTGATTCCGGCAATATCAGCAAAAAAGACTTTGCCCATTTTTGCACAAACATGTCGTCTGCGAACCGCAACGTTCAGCAGCCAATCACCCACGTCGCCCAAACCGCAGAAGAGCAGAATGCCGTCGCGGACATGAAGATGGGCCTGATGGACCAGCCTGACATTAAGTCAGCCAAAAAGAACGGCGGGGCCGTCATGCACGTCGTCGACTCCGTGCTCAAAATCGAGACGAAAGTGCTCGACTTGGCGGCAACGGCGGTGGGACTGCTCAGCTTCATTCCGGGCCTCGGACAAGTAGCCGATCTTGCCTCGATGGTTCTCGAGGCTGAGTCGCAAGCAGCCAATCTCCTGCGTACGGCCATTAACGGAGGCGATATGAAGCGAGCGCTGGAGGAAGCTGGCCTCAATATGGCCGCGCAGGCGATCGGCCTTATCGCAGGCCCCGAGGTCAAGCTGGCCATTCGAAATGGGCTCGTAAAGCACCTGATGGAAGAGGCCTTGGCGGCAGGCATTGATCTTTCGGTCTCGACGGCGCAGGACTACGCAGAAGGCTATGTGAATAACCTCAAAGCGCGCCTTGCAGGCGGCCCTGAGCAAAGCCTAGGCCTTCCGAGCATGCCATCATTCCAGAGTGTGGCAAGCAATGTGCCCTTCGTCGGCATTGCCTTATCCTAGCCGTCGCCTTGCGCGGAAGCTTTGGCTCGCGCGCTGACATAAGGGTCATTGTGGCACAAGCAGGGGTTCATCCGCATCAACGCAAGCGGTGTTCCTGACGCCATCTGGATCGGACTGTGAGGGGGATGTCCGAAGTCTGTGAAGACTTCGGTATATGACGACTTCAGAGTTACGCTGAGCCCAGCCATCTCGAGCCGGTGCGCCGGGTCGAGGTTTTCACGGGCGCCGGCCGGTAGCGGGAATGGTCTCCGGAAGGCACGGCGCGGATGGTGGCGGAGCGGCGCAGCCGAAGGAACGGCTGTCGCGCGCCCAGGGCGGCCTCCCGAACAGCAGACGATGATCTCCTGCCTTGGGCCTATATCCTCGTGCCACGCTCAAGGCAGTCGGCTGAAAACAGCGCTGATTTAAAACAGCATTATCCTGCACTGCACCCTCGATCCTTGCGCTCACCGATCGCTCGTCGACACGCACGCGGTCAAGTCGTTATCGGCGCTATGCCGATGGGCTTCGAGAGCAAGGTGGACGCTGAGCGGTGCGTCAGCCTCAGGGCGCGGCTGGCCAGCTTTGGGTCTCACGCTCTATGACGGCAACACCCGGCTGATCCACTTGGCCTGTTCGCGGGCTCCCGGCAGCGGCGCGGAAGCCACGGTCCGCCTTCCTCGGCTTCAGGCCAAAGATACCGCAGCATGCTCCAGAGCTATGTCTGCCGCCTTCGCCCCATCGTCGCTGGTCATGTGGAAAGGACAAGCAGGCTACGCACCCTATAATCCCGTCGGGCAGGATTCGACAGTCGACGGCGAGACATTCGCCAAACCTCCCCCTTGATTCTCAGCAACGTTAAAAAAAATTCACATAATGTTCGTGAGTGTAGTCTCCTGTCAGGTGGTACATTAGCCCCAATATCTGGCGTCTTAGTCGTAGAAAGGACTGTGATCTATCTTCCATTAGCATCCATACCAGCGGATTTACAGCAAATGACGAGAGAGGTCTCATGCGGATTGATGGGGATAGAAGGGCTAGCGGCTTGCTGCATCCCGTCCGGGTTGATGCTAACCAATGTTGACACTGGTAAATCGCCTAAGGACGGCAGCGCATCTTGATCGCCTTCGAATCCTGGGCCTTTGCGCGCATGCGGATCTAACCGTCGGCGAGCTGGCCGATATTACCGGTCTGCCTCGCGAGCAGGTTCGACGCCACGTTCGGCGGCTGGTCAGAGCCAACTTTCTTTGCTGCAACGAACAACGTCCGCAGTCTTCGTACCATATGCAAGCAGGAGGCAAGGATGGCGAGCTGGCTCAATTGGTGGTCGATCTCCTGCCCCACGATGATGGCCATCATAAAAGAGACCTACAACGCCTGGAAGCAATACAAGACGCGCGGTTGAAGGGACCGCCTGCTTGATCGTGAAATAGATCAGTCCAAATGGAGCGCGACTACCATGGATAACTCCGCCGGCGGCGCCATCGCGCAGCCCGACACTTACGGGCGGCCTCACTTAGCCGCCGTCGACTCCCGCGTTCACGAACTGCTTCTAAGACAGGAGCGTCAGGAGCGGACAACTCTCAAACTGATCGCCTCCGAGAACTTTGCCTCCTCGGCGGTGTTGGAAGCGACCGGGTCGATTTTCACCAACAAGTATGCCGAGGGATACCCCGGTGCGCGCTACTACGCCGGAAACGAGATCGTCGATGAGCTTGAGACCCTCGCGATCGAGCGCCTGAAAGCGCTATTTGGCAGTGAACATGCCAACGTCCAGCCTTATTCAGGCTCGCCAGCCAACCAGGCTGTCTATCGCGCGCTTTTGAGCCCCCGTGACAAAGTCATGGGCTTGCCTTTACCCGAAGGCGGCCATCTGACTCACGGTTGGTCCGTCAATTTTTCCGGCAGCGATTATCAGCGCGTCCCGTACAGGCTGCACGAAAAGACACAGCAAATTGACTATGACCACTTGCGCGAGACCGCCAAGCGGGAACGCCCGAAGCTAATTTGGGTCGGCGGAACTGCTTATCCGCGTATTTTTGACTACGCGGCAATGGCCGAAATTGCTTCGGAGGTGAACTCGTATCTGGTGGCTGACATCGCCCACATCTGCGGCCTGGTTGTCGCAGGAGTGCATCCGAACCCCGTGTCCCATTGCGATGTGGTCACCAGCACCTCTCACAAGTCGATCCGCGGTCCCCGGGGTGGCTTCATTTTATCAAGGAATGAAGACCGTTATCAGCCCCTCCATCATCCGAAGAGCAAACACAATCTGGCCAAACGTATAGACCGCGCCGTGTTCCCTCTTCTGCAAGGCGGACCGCATATGAATACTATCGCCGCGCTTGCCGTCGCTTTGCAGGAAGCAGCGAACTCGTCCTTTCGTGTCTACGGTCAGCAGATCGTCCACAACGCCAAGGCTCTGGCCCAGGCACTTCTGGAGCGAGGTTATGAACTCGTCACCGGGGGCACTGACAATCACATGCTGATCCTTGATCTTCGGGACCGGTCGCTGTCAGGCAAAGCCTATGCGGAGCGCTTATCGCGTGCAGGCATCATTGCGAATTTCAATATGGTCCCGGGCGACCGGCGGCATCCGGCGCTGACAAGCGGCATCCGCTTAGGGACACCAGCGGTGACGTCCATGGGCATGCGCGAAACGGAGATGGTGCAGATCGCCGCTTTCATCGACTCGGTCTGCCGCCAGCCCGATGACCAGGAAGTTCATGCGAGCGTACGAAGAGACGTTGCCGACTTCTGCACTGCGTTCGATGTTCCCGGCATCCCCGACCGATAAGCCACCCCAATCCAGAAACTCCTCACTAACTCCAGCACTTGAAGCGAGGGCATTTTTATGACCAGGCAGTTCGTGTTCTCTTCCGAATCCGTCGGCGCGGGACACCCCGATAAGATGGCAGACAACATCTCCGATGCCATTCTCGATGCGGTCCTGCGCACCGATCCGAAGGCGCGCGTCGCCTGTGAAGTGTTGGTGAAGACGGGGATGGTCGTTGTGGCTGGCGAGATCACCAGCCATGCCCACATCGATTACAGCCAAGTCGCCCGCGATACGATACTCGATATTGGCTACGACGATGATGCGATTGGCTTTGATGGTCGACGTTGCGCCGTCGTTCTGGCCCTCACCGAGCAGTCGCCCGACATAAGCCAGGGCGTTGATGAAGGACGAGGGCAGGATCTCGGGCAAGGGGCAGGGGATCAGGGCATCATGTTTGGATTCGCATGCAACGAGACGGATACATTGATGCCCCTGCCGATCCAACTCGCTCACCATTTGACGAAAAGACAGGCCGAGGTCCGGAAAGCGGGACAGCTTGGCTGGCTGCGTCCGGACGTGAAATCTCAAGTGTCGGTACGCTACGAAGGGCTCCGCCCGGTGGCGCTGGATACCATAGTCCTGTCAACGCAGCATGACGAAGCGGTCTCACAAGCCACGGTCCGCGAAGGCGTCATTGAGGAGATCATAAAACCGGTCCTGCCGGCCCACCTGGATACTTCGGGGATCAGATTTCTGGTCAACCCAACAGGGCGGTTCGTGGTCGGTGGGCCTGCCGGCGACTGCGGCCTCACAGGACGGAAGATCATCGTCGATTCCTACGGTGGGACCGGGCGTCACGGCGGCGGTGCCTTTTCGGGCAAGGACCCATCCAAGGTTGACCGCTCGGCGGCCTATGCCGCCCGGTATGTCGCGAAGAACATCGTTGCCAGCGGCCTTGCGGAGGTCTGCGAGGTTCAGCTTGCCTACGCGATCGGCGTGGCCAGTCCGGTTTCTGTCATGGTCAATACCTTCGGAACCGCAAGGATCGAGGAAAAAAGGATCGAGCGCCTTGTTCTCGAGGTTTTCAATCTCCGACCGAAAGGCATCATCAAGATGCTTGATCTCTTACGGCCGATATACCGCAAGACGGCGACATACGGACACTTCGGGCGTGAAGAGCCTGAGTTCACTTGGGAGAAGACGGACAAAGCTGACGATTTGCTGCGTGAAGCCGGACCGGCAGCTGCGTGAGGGCGGCTGGATCAAGCGCATGCGGCAACCCATTTCAACTCGCGAGACCACGCCCGGCCGGCGTGGCAAGAAGCCGGCTCGGGTTTTGGCGGAGATTTTGATGCCGGATTATGACGTGCTTTGCATCGGCAATGCCATTGTCGACATCATCGCCC
>NZ_RZQG01000211.1:0-7757 GCF_003998635.1 Mesorhizobium sp. M7D.F.Ca.US.004.03.1.1 | reverse complement strand
CGATCAGCTCGGCCGAAAAGCCCTGCGGCAGCTTGGGCTTGGCACCCGCCGGCCTTTCGGCGAGGCCGGCGCTGTTCGAGGCGGATTTGGTGGCGTAGGGCTTCGGCAGATCGTTCGGCCTGATCAGGCGGCGCACCCCCGGCCGGTCGGCGCGCCAGTCGCCGAAAGCGGCCGCGCCTTTCAACACGGGCTCGTCTGCCTGCTGCGCGAATGCCGTGGTGGTGACAAACAGGGTGGCGGAGATAGCCAGCCCGGCGAAACGGATCATCCCTGCCCTCCAACACTTGGCCGTGAAGACAGCAACGGGCGGCTTCGCCGATCGTTCCGCGGCAAACGATGAGTTGAAGGAAGGCCCCGATCTCCGGATTCAGGTTCCGGCAGCGTAGAAATCGTCGTCGAGGCGTTTTTCCAGCTCAACCAGATCGGCCGGCAGCGGCAGGCCCATGGCGCGCATTTCCCGCAGCTTTTCGCGCAACTGTTCCTGGATTTCGTGCTGGTCTTCCGGCTGGTTGACCATTTCCTCCAGCAACAGGCTGATCCGAGCCTTGAGTTCTTCCAGCGCCATCGTCGTCTCCTCGGTTAGATCAGCTCAACGGAGCATGCGGGATATCAGCTGCGCGGTGTAATCCACCATCGGCACGATGCGCGCGTAATTCAGCCGGGTTGGACCGATGACGCCGAGCGCGCCGACGACGCGGGCGTCCTTGTCGCGATAGGGGGCTACCACCAGCGACGAGCCCGACAGCGAAAACAGCTTGTTTTCCGAGCCGATGAAGATGCGCACGCCCGAACCCTGTTCGGCAAGGTCGAGCAGCTGGATCAACCCGTCCTGCGTCTCCATGTCCTCGAACAGATGCCGCAACAATTCGATGTCGGCCTGGGCGGTGACGTTTTCCAGCAGATTGGCGCGGCCGCGCACGATGAGTCGCGCCGGCAGGCCGCTGTCGGCGCCGGCCCACACCGCCAGCCCCTTCTCGACCAGGTCCTGCGACAGCGTATCGAGTGCAGCCCTGGTCTCTTCCTTGATGCGGGCGATCTCGATCCGCGCCTCGGCCAGCGTGCGGCCGCGGATATGGGCGTTGAGGAAATTCGAGGCCTCGTGCAATTGCGAGACGGTGATGCCGACGGGCAGTTCGACGACGCGGTTTTCGACGTCGCCGTTCTGCGACACCAGCACCGCCAGTGCCTTGGTCGGCTCAAGCTGGATGAATTCGATGTGCTTCAGCGCCACCTCGTTCTTGGCGGCCAGCACCAGGCCGGCGCCGCGCGACATGCCCGACAGCATCTGGCTGGCCTCGGTCAGCATGTGCTCCAGCGTCGCGCCGGAGCCCGACGCCCGCACCTGTGCCTCGATGGCGCGGCGCTCCTCGTCGGAAAGGTCGCCAAGCTCCATGAAGGCGTCGACGAAGAAACGCAGGCCGGCCTGCGTCGGCAGCCGGCCGGCCGAGATGTGCGGCGCGTAGATCAGGCCGAGATGCTCGAGGTCGCTCATCACGTTACGGATGGTCGCCGGCGACAGCGAGGAGGGCAGGATGCGCGACAGGCTGCGCGAGCCCACGGGTTCACCGTCCCTGAGGTAGGAATCGACGATGCGTCGGAAGATGTCGCGGGAACGCATGTCGAGCGACTGAAGCGCGGGCGACTGCGAACTCGGATCGACTGCCTTGGTCATACGGCCAAAAACCTCCGGCCCAAGATATAGACTTCGCCGCGGCCCGCGCAACCCGGTGTCTTTGTGAGATCGCCCGGTGTCTGTGTCGGATCGTCAGGCCATTTTCCTTTGCGCCACGCGTCCCATGTGGTTACAAGCCGGCCAAGATTCCGAAAAATGACAAGAAAGCAGCCAGAATGCGCCCCTCCAAACGCCAATTCGACGAAATGCGCGCCATCTCCTTCGAGCGCGGCGTCTCCAAGCATGCCGAAGGCTCATGCCTGGTGAAGTTCGGCGACACGCATGTCCTGTGCACGGCCAGCCTCGAGGAAAAAGTGCCGGGCTGGATGCGCAATTCCGGCAAAGGCTGGGTGACGGCGGAATATGGCATGCTGCCGCGCTCGACCGGCGAGCGCATGCGCCGCGAGGCTTCTGCCGGCAAGCAGGGCGGCCGCACGCTGGAAATCCAGCGGCTGATCGGCCGCTCCTTGCGCGCCGTGGTCGACCTGCAGGCGCTGGGCGAGCAGCAGATCACCGTCGACTGCGACGTCATCCAGGCCGATGGCGGCACCCGCACCGCCTCGATCACCGGCGGCTGGGTGGCGCTGTATGACTGCCTGCGCTGGATGGAAGCGCGCCAGATGGCCAGTGTCGCCAAGGTGCTGAAGGACCATGTCGCGGCGATCTCCTGCGGCATCCATGATGGCCAGCCGGTCATCGACCTCGACTATATCGAGGATTCCTCGGCCGGCACCGACGCCAATTTCGTCATGACCGGCAAGGGTGGCATCGTCGAGATCCAGGGCACCGCCGAGGGCGAGCCTTTCTCCGAAGATCAGTTCGCGGAATTGATGGGCCTGGCCAAGAAAGGCATCCAGCGCCTGGTCAGCCTGCAGCAGATGGCAGTGGCTTGACGGTTTTCTGGTGACCCCCTCCGCCATCCTGGAATCTGCCCTCTACGTCACCGATCTGGCGGCGGCGGAAGAATTCTATGTCGGCGTCCTCGGGCTCGACCTGCTCGGCAAGGTTGACGGCAGGCACCTCTTCTTCCGCTGCGGACCGGGCGTGCTGCTCGTCTTCAATGCCGAGGCGACGAAGGTGCCGCCGGCCCCCGACGCCAGGCTGCCGGTCCCGCCGCACGGCGCTGTCGGCGAGGGTCATCTGTGCTTTGCGGCGACCGCCGACGAAATCGTGCGCTGGAAAGCTCATCTGGAGGTGAAGAAGATCCCCATTGAAAGCGAATTCGAGTGGCCGCAAGGCGGCCATTCGATCTATATACGCGACCCCTCGGGCAATTCGATCGAATTTGCCGAGCCACGAATCTGGGGCCTTTGATGCATTCTCTTGATGGCAAGAAGATCGTTGTCGCCAGCCACAATGCCGGCAAGCTGCGCGAATTCGCCGACCTGATGGGGCCGTTCGGCTTCGAAGCCAAGTCGGCCAAGGAGTATGGCCTGCCGGAGCCGGATGAGACCGGCACCACCTTCGAGGAGAACGCCTACATCAAGGCGCTCGCCGCAGCCCAGGCGACCGGCCTGCCGGCGCTGTCGGACGATTCCGGCCTGTGCGTCGACGCGCTCGACGGCGCGCCCGGCGTCTACACCGCCAACTGGGCCGAAACCCCCGACGGCTCGCGCGATTTCGGCATGGCCATGCAACGCACCGAAGTGGCGTTGCAGGAAGTCGGCGCGGCCTTGCCACAACAGCGCAAAGGCCGCTTCGTCGCCGTCATCTGCCTGGCGTTCCCCGACGGCGAGGCGGAATACTATCGCGGCGAGGCCGAAGGCACGCTGGTCTGGCCGCCACGCGGCGAGCTCGGCTTCGGCTATGATCCGGTGTTCCTGCCCGATGGCTTCGAAAAAACCTTCGGCGAGATGAGCGCTGAGGAAAAACACGGCTGGAAGCCCGGCCAGCCGACGGCGCTGTCGCACCGCGCCCGCGCTTTCCAGAAATTCGCCAAAGCGAGATTGGGCTCGGCATGAGCATGCTGCTCGACCGGACGCCCGGCTTCGGCGTCTATGTCCATTGGCCGTTCTGCGCAGCCAAATGCCCCTATTGCGACTTCAACAGCCATGTCCGCCACCAGCCAGTCGACCAGGACCGCTTCGCCAGTGCCTTCGAGGCCGAGTTGGCGACGATGCGCGAGCGCACCGGGCCGCGCGAGGTGACCAGCATTTTTCTCGGCGGCGGCACGCCGTCGCTGATGAAGCCGGAAACGGTGGCCAGGGTTCTGGACGCGGTGGCGAAGAACTGGACGGTGCCCGATGGCATCGAGGTGACGCTCGAAGCCAATCCGTCCTCGGTCGAGGCCGAACGCTTTCGCGGCTACCGGGCAGCCGGGGTCAATCGCGTCTCGCTCGGCGTGCAGGCGCTGAACGACAAGGATCTGCGCTTCCTCGGCCGGCTGCACAACGTTGAAGAGGCCCTGCACGCCATCGGCCTGGCGCGAGAAATCTTTCCGCGGCTGTCCTTCGATCTGATCTATGCCCGGCCCGGCCAGACGCCGGAGGCTTGGGCATCGGAGCTGGAACAGGCGATCGGCCATGCCGCCGACCACCTGTCGCTCTACCAGCTGACCATCGAGGAAGGCACGCCCTTCCACGCTCTGCATGCGGCGAAGAAATTCATCATCCCCGACAACGACCACGCCGCCGATCTCTATGCGCTGACGCAGGAGATCACATCGGCGCATGGCCTGCCGGCCTATGAGATTTCCAACCACGCCAGGCCGGGCGCAGAAAGCCGGCACAACCTGACCTACTGGCGCTATGGCGAATATGTCGGGGTCGGGCCGGGCGCGCATGGCCGTTTCGTCGAGAATGGCCGCCGCACGGTCACGATCGCCGAGCGGATGCCGGAAACCTGGGCCAATCTGGTAGAGGCCAAAGGCCATGGCGTCACCGGCGGCGAGATCCTGACGCGCTCGGAAGAGGCCGACGAGTTCCTGCTGATGGGCCTGCGGCTGGCCGAGGGCATCGACCTCTCCCGCTACGAGGCGTTCTCAGGACGCGGCCTGTCGAGCGCACGGCTGTCGATGCTGCAGGGCGAGGGTCTGGTGGCACCGATCGGCAATGCCCGGCTCCGCGCCACGCCGGCCGGCATGATCGTGCTCGACGCCGTGGTGGCCGATCTGGCGCGCTAACCCCTTGAAAACCGTCCTCTTCGTTTGCAGCCAGAACCGTTTGCGCAGCCCGACCGCCGAGCAGGTGTTTTCAACCCGCCGCGACATCGAGGTCGCATCGGCCGGAACAAACCATGATGCCGACACGCCGCTGACGCATGATTTGGTCGCTTGGGCCGACATCATCTTCGTCATGGAAAAGGTGCACCGCACCAAACTGCAGAAGAAATTCAAGGCCAGCCTGAAGAAGGCCCGGGTCATCTGCCTCGATATACCTGATAACTATGAATTCATGGATCTGGAGCTGATCAGCCTTCTGAAGGCACGCGTTTCACAGTATCTCGGTTGAGACGTCATCCGCGAAGGCCACCCGCATGAACCTGACCGTCACCTCCTGGCAATTCTGGGCGCTGCTCTCGGCTGCATTCGCGGCCCTGACGGCGATCTTCGCCAAGGTCGGCATCGAGAACATCAATTCCGATTTCGCCACCTTCATCCGCACAATCATCATCCTGATCGTGCTCGGCGCGATCCTGCTCGCCAGCGGCCAGTTCCAGTCGCCGGCGATGATCACGGGAAAGACCTGGGCTTTCCTCGGCCTGTCCGGTCTGGCCACAGGCGCCTCATGGCTCTGCTATTTTCGCGCCCTGAAGATCGGCAATGCGGCGCAGGTGGCGCCGATCGACAAGCTAAGCGTCGTGCTTGTGGCGGTGTTTGGCGCGGTCTTTCTCGGCGAGCGACTCACCGGCGCGAACTGGCTTGGCGTCGCCCTTATCGCGGCGGGCGCGGTGCTGGTCGCCTATCGGGGATAGCTCAGCCACTCCGCAATCCGAACTCGATTCGACTTCGAAGAAGAAATCCTGATGGTGAAAATCGCCGCCATCCTCCCAGGATTGCTGCGTGCGGCCACAGCCTGCATAGGAAAACACGTCGATCTTTGTATCCTGCGGCGCCTGTATCCATTGGTCGCCAACCCTATGAAACATGTAGTGCGAAGTGGCTGGATCGTCCGAACGCATATGCAAGTGGATGCCGGGCATCGCGAATTGCGGATCGATGTCCAGCTGCAGATAGGCGGCTGAAATATTTTCGATGATTATCCAGTCATGGCTGGAAATGGGCTGGTTGAGCGCCGGGTAGCGAATTCTTGCGAGTTCGCGTTCTTCGGTCTCGCCGGCCAGCATCCCTCGGAGCGAAAGTGTCTTGCCAAAGAGGCCACTGGCCATTGTGGCCCTGAATTTGATCGTTCGTGGGGAGGCTGATGAAGAGCCGGCCTGTGCGGATTGCGGCGCGGCCCTCTGGGGGTCGCGTATGGGAAACATCTCATTGTTTCGCGCATCACCCGCGGATGCCGAGGTGGCAAGGCACAAAAAACCGACGGCAAGCGCGCATACTCGCCGACCAACCAGCGTCTTCGTTTCGCGTTCAATCAGAGCGTCTTCGTTTTGTGGCCATCCGGTCAGGCGTCGTGCTTGTCGCGGTGTTTGGCGCGGCCTTTCTCGGCGAGCGTGTCTCCGGCGCGAACTGGCTTGGCGTCGCCCTTATCGCGGCGGGCGCGGTGCTGGTCGCCTATCTGATGTAGCGGCACGCCGTTGCGGGCGCTTTTTGTTTCAAGACGGGTGATGAAGATATCGAAGCGATTGGGCATCGTCCGGTCAGTGCTCCGTCGTGCTGTCGGGTTTGTTGTCGGAAAGCCTGACGTTCGCAGGCAAGGCGGCCTGCTTGGTCAGGCTGGCGTCGGTCTTGGCAGGCAAGCGCTTGTCCCTGCGTACGGCAACGCGGTTGCGGTCGGCATAGTAGGGCTCGAAAGCGTCCTGTATCTTCAGGCTATCCATCCTGTCCTCCTCGGGAATCAGGGGGTAAATCTGCCGTAGCCGGTTTCGTTCCCTACTGTGGCAAAGGAATGGCGGGGGAGACGCAACGTCAGCTTTTGCAAGCCGACGTCAGTCGTGCCAAACAGGTTCTGAATGGAGAAGGCATCAGTGACCGGCGAGACGGGCAAGCGTAGCTATGTGGTCGGTCAGGCCGAGATCGCGGCCCGGCCGCTCGAGCCGGCGCTCTATCTGGTGGCGACGCCGATCGGCAATCTGGCCGACATCACGCTGCGCGCGCTGGAAACGCTGGCCGCCGCCGACATCGTCGCTTGCGAGGACACGCGGGTGTCGCGCGTGCTGCTCGACCGTTACGGCATCCGCCGCCGCACCACGGCCTATCACGAGCACAATGCCGGCGAGGCCGGGCCGAAGCTGATCGCGGCGCTCCAGGCCGGACAGAGCGTGGCGCTGATCTCCGATGCCGGCACGCCGCTGGTCTCGGATCCCGGCTACCGGCTGGTCGGCGAGGCGCTCGACCACGGCATTCGCGTCGTGCCGATCCCCGGTCCATCGGCGCCGCTCGCCGCGCTGACGGCATCCGGCCTGCCCTCGGATGCCTTCATGTTCGCCGGCTTTCTGCCGGTCAAATCAGGGCAGCGGCTGACGCGGCTGGAGGCACTGAAAGCCGTGCCGGCGACGCTGATCTTCTTCGAATCGCCGCGCCGGCTGGCTGACTCGCTTGTCGCCATGGTCGAAGCGCTCGGCGGTCAGCGCAAGGCGGCGATCGGCAGGGAATTGACCAAAACCTTCGAGGAGATGCGCACCGGCACGCTGCAGGCGCTCGCCGACCACTATGCGGCGGCCGATACGCCGAAGGGCGAGATCGTCGTTTGCGTCGGCCCGGCCGAGGCGAAGGCCGACGAACCTGAAGACATCGACCGCCTGCTTTTGTCGCTCGCCGCCGAGATGCCGGCCTCCAAGGCAGCCGCCGAAGCCGCGAAAATGACCGGCGGCCATAAACAGGCACTCTATCGGCGGCTGCTCGAGCTTAAGGATGCTTCCGGAGAGGGCGGTGGCTGAGCGCCCGATTGCCAGCCGCCAGAAGGCCTATCGGCGTGGTCATCGCGGCGAATGGCTGGCGGCGGCAGCGCTGATGCTGAAGGGCTACCGG
>NZ_RZQG01000210.1:0-7763 GCF_003998635.1 Mesorhizobium sp. M7D.F.Ca.US.004.03.1.1 | reverse complement strand
TGCTTCTGCTGGCCTAGGCCCTCGATGCCCAGCTCCACCACATCGCCGGCCTTCAAGAACACCGGCGGCTTCATGCCGAGGCCAACGCCGGGCGGCGTGCCGGTGGAGATGATGTCGCCGGGGTGCAGCGACATGAACTGGCTGAGATAGGACACCAGATACTTGACGCCATAGACCATGGTCTTGGTCGAGCCGTTCTGCATCGTCTTGCCGTTGACGGTCAGCCACATCTTGAGGTTCTGCGGATCGGCGACCTCGTCCTTGGTCACCAGCCATGGGCCGGTCGGGCCGAAGGTGTCGCAGGACTTGCCCTTGGTCCACTGGCCTTGCCGCTCAGCCTGGAAGGCGCGTTCGGAGACGTCGTGGGCGACGCAATAGCCGGCGACATAATCGAGCGCATCGGCCTCGCTGACATATTTCGCGGTCTTGCCGATGACCACGGCCAGTTCGACCTCCCAGTCGGTCTTCAGCGAGCCGCGCGGGATCAGCACGTCGTCATCCGGCCCGACAATGGCCGAGCTTGCCTTCATGAAGATGATTGGCTCCGGCGGCACGGTGGCGCCGGTTTCGGCGGCATGGTCGGAATAGTTGAGGCCGATGCAGATGAACTTGCCGGTGCCGGCAACGCAGGCGCCAAGGCGCGGGCTGCCGGAAACCGCCGGCAGCGACTTGGGATCGAGCTTGCCGAGTGCCGCCAGCGATGCCGGATCGAGTGCCTTGCCGCCGATATCGGTGACGTGGCCAGTGAGATCACGGATCGTTCCATCCGCATCGAGCAGGCCGGGGCGTTCGCTCCCGACCTCGCCATAGCGCAGCAGCTTCATGTCATGCTCTCCTCAGTCAGATTGGTTCAGATCGACCAGCCGCCGTCGATATTGTAGGCCTGTCCGGACGTATAGGTGGCGCCGGCCAGATAGACGGCGAGATCGGCGATTTCCTCCGGCGTGCCGAGCCGGCCCATCGGCTGGCGGGCGATGAAGGCGGCGCGGGCGGCATCGTAGTCGCCCTGCGCGTGCATGCGGTCCTGCAGCGACGGGCTCTCGACCGTGCCGGGGCAGATGGCGTTGCAGCGTATGCCCTTGCCGACATAGTCGGCGGCGATCGCCTTGGTTAGGCCGATGACGGCGGCCTTGGTCAGACCGTAGACGAAGCGGTTGGGCACGCCCTTGGTCGAGCTGGCCAGCGAGGCCATGTTGATGATCGAGCCGGTTTTTTGCGCAATCATGTGCGGCAGTGCATATTTGCAGCCACGAAATACGCTGGTCAGATTGACCGCGATCAGCCGGTGCCACTGCTCGTCTGTCATCTCGTGCACCGGCATGCCGCCAATGGCGATAGCGGCGTTGTTGACCATCACGTCGAGACGTCCGGTCTTCTTGACGGCGCTGTCGATGAGGCTGACGATATCGGCCTCCTGCGACACGTCGCAATGCGCGTAATCGGCACGGTAACCGGCCGCGCGTAGCGCCGCCGCGAAATCCTCGCCCGCCTTGTCGGCGATGTCGCCCAGGAAGACATGCGCACCTTCCCGCGCCATCGCCTCGGCGATCGCATAGCCGATGCCGTCTGCGGCGCCCGTGATGACGGCGATCTTTGCTTCGAGTCGAGCCATATCAGCCTCCTTGTGCCCGGCGTCGCTTCGCCTCGTCGAAGGCTACGGCAGCGATGATGATCATGCCGGTGATGACCAGCTGCCATTCGGTCGGCAGCCCGAGCCCGCGCAGTCCGTTGGACAGGAACTGCAAGATCAGCACGCCGAGCGCCATGCCGCTCAGGCTGCCAATGCCGCCGGCGAGGCTGACACCGCCAAGCACCGTGGCAGCAACGACCTGGAACTCGAAATTCAGACCCGCCGTATGCTGCGCCGAGCCGACGCGGGCGGCCAGGATGATTCCGGCAACCGTCGCCAGCAGGGAGCTGATGATGAAGCAGATGAACTTGACGCGCCGCACATCGTAGCCCGCCAGCCGCGCCACTTCCGGATTGCCGCCGACGGCATAGATCTGCCGTCCGAACGGGCGATGCCGCATCATGTAGGCGAAGGCCGCGAGCAGCACGATCGCGATGACCGCCGAATACGGAATGATGTTGAACAAGCGGCCATCCGACAGCGCGATGAAGCTGTCGAGGGACGCATCGTCCGGGATCGCGCGCTGGCCGGTGTAGAGATAGACGCCGCCCCGCATGATGAACATGGTGCCCAGCGTCACGATCAGCGAATTGATGCCGGCATAGGCGGTGAGATAGCCGTTCACCGCACCGATGATCAGACCGAACAGCAGCGCGCCGCTGACACCGAGCAGCAGCGAGTTGGTGTCGTTCATGATGATGATCAGCGGCAGGGCAATGGTCGCGAGCAGCGATCCGATCGAGATGTCGACCTCGCCGGAAATGAAGACGATGGCGCAGCCAATGCCGGCGGTGAGCGCCAGTGAGGCCTGCCCGAGCACATTGGTCATGTTGCGCATGGAGAAGAAATTCTCCGCCGTGACGGAAAAGAACACGATCACCAGGATGAGGCAGACGAGCAGCGCCAGTTCCTGGCGGGCGAAGAGCCGCGCCAGCAGGGATGGCGGGGCTTTCACGGAAGCGGTGCTTGCAAGGCTCATCGCTTGCTCCCTTCGAAGAGGGGGGCCGGATCGTAGGAAACGATGTCACGAAGCGTCATGGTCTTAGCCGATCGCCGCATTTAGGATTTTCTCCTGGGTGGCCTCTTCGCGCGACATGATCGCGGTCAAACGGCCTTCGCACATCACCGCGACCCGGTCGGAAAGACCGAGCAACTCTGGCATCTCGGACGTCATCATAACGACCGCCAGCCCCTCGCCGGCGAGCCGGTCGATCAGCGCGAATATTTCCGACTTGGCGCCAACATCGATGCCGCGGGTCGGCTCGTCGACGACGATCACCTTCAGGCCGCGCATCAGCCAGCGCGAGATCAGCACCTTCTGCTGATTGCCGCCGGACAGGTTCTTCACCTGCTGGAACAGGCTGGGGGTCTTGATGCGGAAGCGGTCGACATAATCCTGCACCGCTCGGTGTTCTTTCGCCTTGTCGATGAAACCCATGCGGGCGAAGGCGCCGAGCGAGGCGAGGCTGGCATTCTGGTAGACAGGCAGCTCGCCCATCAGCCCTTCACTCTTGCGGTCCTCGGTAAGCAGGCCGATGCCAAGCTTGACGCCGGTACGCGTGTCGTGCGGCACGAGGCGGCTACCGTCGACGACGATCATGCCGGAGGTGATCGGGTCGTAGCCGACGATTGCCTTGGCAAGCTCGGTTCGGCCCGCACCCATCAATCCGAAGAAGCCGAGAACCTCGCCGGCGCGTGCCTCGAAGGACACGTCGTTGAGCTTCCTCGCCGTGCTGAGCTTTTCCACGAACAGGGCGACCTTGCTGCCCGGCTCACCGCGCTTGCGGGGAAACAGATTGTCGATGCGCCGACCGATCATGTCGTGGATCAGCGTGTCGTTGGTGTGCTCGCCGATCGGCTTGGTCGAGATGTGGCGCCCGTCGCGCAGCACCGTCACCATATCGGCGATCTCGAAGACCTCGTCCAGCTTGTGGCTGACATAGACCACCGCGATGCCGAGCGCGGCCAGTCGGCGGATGACGGTGAACAGCAGCGAAACCTCGTTAGGCGTTAGCGAGGACGTCGGCTCGTCCATCACCACCACGCGGGCTTCGTGGGCGAGCGCACGGGCGATCTCGACCATCTGCTGCTGGCTGACCGGCAGCGACCCCGTCCGCGCCGCCGGATCGACGTTGAAGCCGATGCGGTCGAAAAGTGCTGCTGAATCGGCGCGGATCTTCTTCCAGTCGATCGAGCCGCCTTTGCCGGTCGGATAGCCTTCAAGGAAGATGTTCTCGGCGACGGTGAATTCGGAGATCAGCGCGATCTCCTGGAACACGACCTTGATACCCTCCTTCAGGCTGTCGCGCGGCGACTTGATGTCGACCTCGCGGCCACGCATGCGGATGGTGCCGGCATCCTTGCCGTAGACGCCGGCCATGATCTTGATCAGCGTCGACTTGCCGGCGCCGTTCTCGCCCATCAAGGCGTGGATCTTGCCTGGCTCCAGGGTGAAGTCGACATTGTCCAGCGCCACGACGCCCGGAAAGCGCTTGTCGATGCCGCGCAGTTCCAGCGCCGGCACGTTCGTGTCGATGGCCGCGCCTTCGCCAGGGTGGAAGAAATCAACGGACATTGGCTCTGTTCCGGATGATGTCGAGATAGGTTGCCAGGATGATGATGACGCCAGGGACCACCATCTGCAGGTCCTGGTTCCAACCGAGAATGATGATACCGTTGTCGATCACCTTAAGCACCAGCACGCCGAGCAATGTGCCGAACAGCGAGCCCCGACCGCCGAGCAGGCTGGTGCCGCCGAGAATGACGGCGGCGATCACCGTCAGTTCGAAGCCGCGCCCGGCGGTCGGTTGGCCGGCATTCATCAGCGACGACAGGATCATGCCGGCGACGCCTACACACAGGCCAGTGACGATGAAGGCAAACAGCTTGAGGCGTTCCGAACGCACGCCGGACAGCCTCACCGCCTTTTCGTTGGCGCCGACCGCATAGAGGTAGCGGCCAAGCGTGGTGAAGCGCAGCGTCACATAGGCGACCGCGAAAATCAGTGCTGCCAGGATGACGGGCACCGGCACCGCGCCGACATAGCCGGCGCCGAGATCGGTGAAGCTGGTCAGTTGGTTGTGGTTCTGCACCGCTTCGCGTGTGAACAGATAGACGCCGCCCTGCAGCATCATCATCGTGCCGATGGTGGCGATCAGCGAGTTCACCCTCAGCCTGGTGACGACCAGCCCGTTGAACAGGCCAACCCCTCCGGCAAAGGCAAGTGCCGCCAGCATGCCGAGCGCGAGGCTGTGCGTCGAATTGAGCACGGCCATGCCGATGCAACCGACAAAGGCGAGCGACGCGCCGACCGACAGATCGACCTCGGCGGTGATGATGAGCATCGTCATGCCCGAGGCAACGATCAACACCAGCGCGCATTGGCGCAGGATGGCGATGATGTTGGCCTCCGAATAAAACTGTGGCGCCGCGATCGAGATGGCGATGCACAGCACCGCCAGGATGACGCCCAGCACGAGCTGGCTGCTGCCCAGAAGCTGGCCGCCGATAAAACGCCTGGGCGCGGAAGCGTGTGTAAGCTCGCTCATATCAGTCCATTCCCGAGCCGTTTTGCATCAGGCGCCGGAACCCGTCGCCTTGTCCATGCCGCCAGCGGCACCTGACTGCCCGCCCTTCCCGCGACGCGGGAAGGGCAATGTCGACCAGCCTTACTTCTTCAGGTCGGCCGAAGTCTTCATGCACTTTGCCGGTGGCTGCAGTGCGTTGACGGCATCCCATTTGATGGTGCGGGTAGTGCCGTCGTAATCGTAGAACTTCTTCCAGTCCTCGCCGTTCATCGGTGCGGTCGGGCTGACGATGTGCTCAGGCACTTCCTCGTTGTTGAAGAGTTTCACCGCGGCATCGATGGCGGTGAAACCTTCCTTCTCGGGGAACATCGCGGCTTCGATCCTGTAGGACGGCTCGTTCTGCATCGCGTTGATGAAGGCAAGCCCCTCACCACCGGTGCCGACCGTCAACAGGCCATCCTGCGATTTGCCGGCCGCTTTCCAGGCCTGCAGGCCGCCGAGCGACGATGAATCGTTGATGCCGTAGATGATGTTGATGTCGGCGTTCTTTGCCAGTGCCGCCGACGACACTTCGAGCGCGCGGTCCGGATTGCCGCCGCCGTCAAGGTCGTGGACCATGACCGCGTCAGGGATGATCGTCTTCAGTCCGTCCATGAAGCCGTGCGAGCGCAATACCGTGGCGGAAAGCAGCGGCAGCCCGACATTCATCACCTTGGCAACGCCGCCCAGCTTTTCCTTGGCATATTTGCCGGCCTCGACGCCGGAGAAATAGCCGGTGTCATAGTCGCAGATGGCAACCATGGTCGTCATGCCCTTGACCGGGTTGCCTTCAAGCACCACCGGGATGTTGGCAGCTTTGGCTTGACGCAGCAGCGGCACCACACCTTCTTCATTCACGGGGGTGATAATCAGCACATCAACGCCCTTGGCGATGAAGTCTTCGGCCGCGGCGACCTGCTTGGATATGTCGAGATTGGCGTCCTGCACCTCGACCTCGATGCCGAGTTCCTTGCCGTGAGCCTTCATGCCCTTGATGACATTCTGGTACCACTCATGGGTGGCGTAGTTGGTGACGTAGCCGATCTTCTTCGGCATGTTTTGCGCTTGGGCGGAGGCGGCGGCGAAGGCGACGGCTGCCGCCGAGGCAAACAGCATTGTTTTAGACCAGTTCATACTCTTCTCCCAATTTTCATCAGTACGGTTCAGTCTTAGAACGGTAGGCCCGCCGTCCCGGGTTGCAGTCAAAGTCAGGTCGCGGCGTCACCCGCACCGAGAGCTGCGGAAACCTTGTTGGCGGCAGCCATGGTACGCTCAAACACTGTCTCGCGGTCGAAGCGGGCGGCCTTCTGCGGCAAGAAGGGAACCGTCAGTGCCGCGATCACGGCGCCGGTGTGGTCTCGAACCGGCATAGAAATGTTGATGCAGCCATCGACGGCCAGAGAGGAGCGCATCTCGAAGCCACGATCCAACGCCTCTGCGAGCCGCACCTCGATTTCGGCACGCGACCCCTGCCCTTCACCGGCAGCGACGATGCGCTCGACGATGGCATCGCGATCAGCCGGGCTCTGGTGTGCCAGGAGCACGGCGCCCGAACTCGTCTCCATGATGGGGAAATGCGAGCCCAGCGCCACCGAATAGCGCATCGGCAAGGGCGAATCGATCTGCAGGACGACCAGGACATTCTGGCTCTCCCGCACCACCAGATGGCAGCTTTGATCCGCATTGGCCGCAAGCTCCCGCATGACCGGCAATGCGCACTCCACCAGCCGGTTAACGGGAGGATGCATATGGGCCAGTTCGAAGAGCTTGAGCGACAGACGGAAACGGTCGCCGCGCGTGCGCAAGATGAAGCCGCGTTTTTCCAGCAAAAGAAGGATGCGGTAGATTTCGTGGATGGAGCGGTCAAGGCCGTTGGCAATTTCGGTCTGGGTCAGCGCCTCGCCCTGCGCGGCCATGAATTCCAGGATATCGAGTGCCTTCTCGGCTGCCGGCGCGCGATATTCGCCGCGCCCGTTTTCGCCGTCATCAAATGCCCTGGCGACGGTGGCCATCACGCGACGCTCCGTACCGACTTCGTCGAGGGCCGCGTCTCGCGGTAACGCCGGTTTATCCAGGCAGCCAGTTCCGTGATCGACAGCTCGCCGGCGATGGCAGCCCCGACACGCGGCGCGGTCTCGCGGAAAAATGTTATGAAGCCGGCATGGGTAGGGCGCAGATAAGACGACTGTATCGTCTTCAGCGTATCGGCAAAGAAGTCACCCGAGGTGGCATTGACCGCCTTGTCCTGCCAGGCCGATAGCGAGCCGGGCTGCCCGCCGGCGCTGACATACTGGCCACGCTGGTTGTCTGGCGAGCAGAGAAACAAGGCATAGTCGATCGCCGCCTGCACGTTGCCCGACTGGGCGCTGACACCGATGCCCGCGCCACCAAGCAGCGCGCCGGCCGAACCCGGCGTCGGCGCGTCGGCGAAGCGCAGCTTCGGTGTTTCGCTGCGTGATGCATAGTTCACATAGCCGAAAGCGAACGGGACATAGACGACGTCGTCATTGGCAATCATGTGGTCGTAGCAGCGGATGGGGTTCCACTGCCGTGAGCCCGGATGCGAC